>JAHJUF010000084.1 GCA_018829095.1 Pseudomonadota bacterium
CGCCACCGATCCGAAGAAGACCTTTTCCAGTCCCTTGCGGCCGTGGGTTCCCACCACCACCAGTTTCATCTTCTCCTTGTTCACGTAGCGCACGATCTCTTCGGAGGCATCCCCAAGCACCACCGTGGCCCGGGTCACGCCTTTGGGAAAGTTTTCCTTCACGAACTCGTCGAGCTTCCTCTCCGCGCCATCGATCATCTCTTTTTCCAGCTTCTGGATGGAGATGTCCGGCACGTACATGGCCGTGAAGTGTTCCAGCACGCGGACCACGAAGAGCAGGTGCACCTCTGCATTCCATTTCTCGGCGACGCTCTTCACGAACGGAGCCATCTTGGGGGAGACGTCGGAAAGGTCCACGGGGAACAGAATCTTGTCGAATGCGGTTGCCATGCAATCCTCCTTGAGGCTCAGGTCAAAGGGGGCCCGATTGTCGGGATGCAATATACTCCCGATCGGGTTGGGATTCAACAGGGAAAGAGCCCCATCGCCCGGTGGGTGGATTTGTATGCCGCCGGGGGGCGGGACGGGCCCCCCGGCGGCGGGACATGCTTTTCGGAAGGAAGCCTATTCGATGCCCATGGCATCCAGGAGCGCGCGGTCGATGATGCCGTTTATGGCCATCCCGTTCATGGACTGCCAGGTCATGACGCCCTTGCGGGTGATGGGCCCGTAGATGCCGTCAATGGCGTAGTCGTAGAGGCCAATGGGTTTCAGGATGCTCTGAACCTCCTTCACCTGGCGCTTGCGCTCGGCCCAGGCGTTCTTCTTGTCCGGGACCGGAGCCGGAGCGGCGGCCTGCATTTCCCCGGCCGGCTCATCTTTCATCTCCTCGACGGCCAGCTCCCTTTCCTTTTTGGCCTCGGCATAGGCAGCGGCCAGTTCTTCCAGCTGGGCCTTTGAATCCTTTTCCGGCGCGGCTTCCACAGCCTCGGCCACGGCCACGGCGGCCGGTTCAGGCTCGAGGATCTCTTCCACAACGGGCTCCGGGGCCTTGACTTTTTCGGGGATGGCCACGGCCATGATGGCCTCTTTTTTGGCGGCCGGGGCTGGCTTGGGGGCCGGGGCGGGGGCGGCTGCAACCATTTTGGTGGCCCTGCCGGAACGGTACGCAGCCAGGTGCTGGCTGAGTTCCGCCAGGAGCTCGGGCGGATAGAGGTCGCCGGAGAGGTCGTCGTACACGGTCATGGCCCGCTTGCGGATTTCGGCCATCTGGTCCGGCGGAACGTGGACTTCCTGGACCCCGTAGTCCAGCATGGCCTTCAGGCACCTGGCGTTGTCCTTGCGGGTCTCGACGAGGAATTTGGCCTGGACCTCATCCCTTTCAACAAGTATTTTGGACGTCACCTCCGTGGGCACGCTGTTGAACGCCTCGTTGGTAATGATGATGACGGCCGGGGAATAGCGGATTTTCATGGTGTTGACGTATTTGTCGATGGTGTAGAGCTGGCTGCCCACCTGCCAGATGGAAGGCGCGATGTTGCAGTCAATGGTTCCGGTGCGCTTGGCCGTGGGGATCTCTGTGACGTCCATGGGGATGGGGTTGGCTCCCAGGGCCTGGAGCATGGCGGCTTCCTGGGGGCCATACCAGGTCACGATCCGGGACTTCTTGAAGTCTTCCAGATTGTCGAACTTGTACTTGGTGGAATAGAACTGGTCAAAGTCCTGGTCGATCCACATGACGAGCTTGTAGCCGTTTTGCGTGAAGAAGTAGTCGAAGGTTGGGAACATGATTTTGCGGATGTAATCCACCTCGTCGTAGTTCTCGAACAGGAAGGGAAGCCCCACCACGGAAAATTCCGGGCAGGCCAGGTTGGCACCCACGCCCGTGACCCCTGCGCCGTGGAGCTGGCCGATGTGCATCTTGCGGATGTAGTCATCGTCATTGCCCATGACTCCGCCCCAATAGACCTTGATGACGACCTGGCTGTTCGTGGCCCTATCCAGCCAGGGGGTGACGAGGTTCTGCCAGGTGAGGGCCCAGCCCACCTGCTTGGGTGCCAGGGTGGCGACCTTCCAACGGTACCTTTCAGCCTGGGCGGGCCGGGCCGAAAGGAAGCTGATGGCCAGGCAGCAGGCCAGGATAGCGGTGAAGAAACTCCATTTCTTAAACATGGCGGACCTCCCGTTGGGAAAGGAACCCTAAAAAAGGGGTGAGGGGGGCGAGGCCCCGTAACCGTTTCCGGACGTTATTGGGGAAGAAATATAATATTATTGCTTAACAAATATCGCACTAGAAAAAAACAAGGATTTGGCGGTTCAGGAAAATGAACCGTTCGCCATCATCGGGTCCGGCGCCGTCCCGGGCAAAATCGCGCCTTCCTTTTTTCTTTGACATTTAGCGGGCTGGATTGTTCAATAGGTGAACGCTTGGCCGCCGGAACCCTTCACTCCTTTCGGGCAACGTCCATGAAAACCGAGGATTTACGCACCCTGCGCCTCCTGGAGGAGATTGAACGGGCATCCTCGCCCAGCCAGCGGGATTTGGCCGCCAGGCTGGGCGTTTCCCTGGGCCTGGTGAACTCCTTTGTCCGGCGCCTCGCGGCCAAGGGATACTTCAAGATCACCACCTTGCCCAAGAACCGGGCAAGGTACATCCTCACCCCCAAGGGGGCTGCGGAAAAGGCGCGCCTGACCCTGGAGTACTTCCAATATTCCCTCCGGTTCTACAAGGACGCCCGGGCCTCGGCCCGCCGGGTCCTGGCCGGGCTGGCAGGGGAAGGGGTGCGGCGGGTGGCTTTTTTCGGCGCCGGAGACCTGGCGGAGATCGTCTATGTGTCCCTGAAGGAAACGCCCCTGACCCTGGCTGGGGTGGTGGACCTGTCAGGGGCTGGAAAGAAGTTTTTGGGCATGGAGGTCAAAGGCCTGGCGGACCTCGCGGCCATGGCCCCGGACCGGGTCCTGGTGATGTCCCCGGACACGGTGGCCGCCCGCCAGGCTCTGGAGGAATCGGGAATCCCGCCCGCCCGGCTGGTGTGGCTCATCTCCGGGGAAGGATAGCAGGCTGTTTTTCAACAGGCTGATAGGGCCTAGGGAGTTTCTCAATAGCCAATCGGGTCAGGATGGAAAGATGGCCCGGGACAATCTTGGGAGCGGAGAAGGATCATGAATGGCAATGGCGAAAAACCCCGGGTGGGGGTGATCGGATCTGGGTATTGGGGCAAGAATCTGGTGCGCAATTTCCACGCCCTGGGGGCCTTATCGGCCATTTGTGACAGCGACGAGGCCACTCTCTCGGCCCTGGCCGCCCAGTACCCGGGGGTCTCCACCCATCTGGCGGTCCACGATCTTCTGGCCCGGCCGGGCCTGGACGCCGTGGTTGTGGCCTCCCCGGCGGAGACCCATTTCACCCTGGCCCGGGAGGTCCTGGCAGCAGGCAAGCACGTGTTCGTGGAAAAGCCCCTGACCTTGAAGGAGGAGGAGGCCTCCGAACTTATCGCCCTGGCCCGGGAGAAGAAACTCTCCCTCATGGTGGGGCATCTCCTCCGGTATCATCCGGCCTTCATCCGCCTCCAGGAAGCCGTGGCCGCCGGGGAACTGGGCCGCATCAACTACATCTATTCCCACCGTCTGAACCTGGGCAAGATCCGTCGGGAGGAGAACATCCTCTGGTCATTCGCCCCGCATGACATCTCCATGATCCTGGCCCTGGCAGGCGAGGGGCCCGAGGGCGTCATGGCCACCGGCGGGGCTTGGCTCCACTCCCGCATCGCCGATGTCACCACCACCCACCTGGAATTCCGCTCAGGCATGAAGGCCCATATCTTCGTTTCCTGGCTCCATCCCTTCAAGGAGCAGAAACTGGTGGTGGTGGGGGACCGGAAGATGGCCGTGTTCGATGACACCCGGCCCTGGAGTGACAAGCTCGTCCTGTATCCCCACGAGATCCGGTGGGAAAACAACCTGCCCGTGCCCGCCCGGGCCGAGCCGGAGCGGGTGGAGGTCCCCGAGGCCGAGCCCCTCCGGGCCGAGTGCGGGCATTTCCTGGAGTGCGTGACCACGGGGAAAAAGCCCCGGACCGATGGCCGGGAGGGCCTGGCCGTGTTGTCCGTGCTGAACGCGGCCCAGAAATCCCTGAACCGGGGAGGCAGACGGGTGCCCCTGTCCGTTGGCGGCCAACCGGAATTTTTGGTCCACGAAACTGCTGTGGTGGACCCGGGGGTGACCATCGGCAAGGGAACCAAAATCTGGCATTTCTCCCATATCCTTTCGGGCACGGTTCTGGGCGAAAACGTAAACGTGGGCCAGAACGTGGTCATCGGCCCGGATGTCTCCGTGGGCAATGGCTGCAAGATCCAGAACAACGTTTCCCTGTACAAGGGCGTCACCCTGGAGGACGGCGTGTTCTGCGGCCCGTCCTGCGTGTTCACCAACGTGTACAACCCCCGGGCAGGGGTGCCCAGGATGAACGAGATCCGGCCCACCCTGGTCAAGACCGGCGCCACCCTGGGGGCCAACTGCACCATTGTGTGCGGCGTCACCATCGGAGCCTTTTCCCTGGTGGGGGCCGGGGCCGTGGTGACCCGGGACGTGCCGGACCACGCCCTGGTCACCGGCAACCCGGCCCGGCAACGGGGATGGGTGTGCGAATGCGGGGAAATCCTGGACGAGGCCAAACTCTGCGCCCGCTGCGGCAAATCGTGGGCCTTTGGCAAGGGAACCGGGGCATGAAGATCATCACCGTGGTGGGGGCGAGACCCCAGTTCATCAAGGCTGCGGCCGTATCCCGGGCCGTGGCCGCCCAAAACGCCGCCAAAGGTCCGGCGGTCACGGAGCGGATCGTCCACACGGGCCAGCACTGGGACCGGAACCTGTCCGAGGTGTTTTTCGAGCAGATGGGCATTCCCCGGCCGGACCACGAGCTGAACGTGCGGGAGGCCCATCACGGGACCATGACCGGCCGGATGCTGGCGGGCCTGGAGGACATCCTCCTGGAGGAGCGGCCGGACGTGGTGCTCATCTACGGGGACACCAACTCCACCCTGGCCGGGGCCCTGGCCGCCGCGAAGCTTTCCATCCCCGTGGCCCATGTGGAGGCGGGCCTGCGGTCCGGGAATTTTTCCATGCCCGAGGAGATCAACCGGGTGGTGGCGGACCGGGTTTCCTCCTGGCTTTTCTGCCCCACCAAAAGGTCCGTGGAAAACCTGGCCGCCGAGGGAATCCGCCACCACGGCCACGGAACGCCGGACCCGGCCCGGCCCCGGGTGGTGAGGTGCGGAGACGTCATGGCTGACTGCCTGTACCACTACCAGGAGCGGGCCAAAAAGGAGGCGTCCGTGTTCGCCCCAGGCTCCCCTTTGGCGGACCTGGCGGGTCGGCCATTCTGCCTGGCCACGGTGCATCGGGCCGGGAACGCCGATGATCCGGAAAAGCTGTCGGCCATCGTGGGGGCTTTCTCGGACATCGCCAAAAACCTGCCTGTGCTGTGGCCCGTGCATCCCCGGACCGCGAAGAACCTGGAAGCGGCGGGAATCAGGACCACGGCTCCGGGGCTCCGCATGATGGAGCCCGTGGGCTACCTGGACATGCTGGCCCTGCTTTCAGCCTCAGCCTGCTCCCTGGTCATCACCGACTCCGGGGGGCTCCAGAAGGAGGCCTACCTGTCCGGCAAGCCATGCGTCACCCTGCGGGAGGAAACCGAATGGGTGGAGCTTCTGGATGCCGGGGCCAACGTGCTGGCCGGGGCGGACCGGGGCCGCATCGTGGATGAAGCTGGAATCATGATGCAAAGGCGGATCACTCCGGACCCGGCCCTGTACGGCGACGGCCTGGCCGCCGGGCGCATCGTGGCGGAACTGGCCGGTTACTAAAACCTTTTTCCAAACCCAAACCCAACCCCTTTCAGGCCATCCATGTGCGGCATAGCGGGAATCATCCAGCAACCCGGGAGAACGAGGCCCCTCTCCGCCGTGGCGGACATGGCCCGGTGTCTTCGCCACCGGGGGCCCGATGACGAGGGGTATGCCTTCTTTTTCCCGGACGGCCCACCTCGGGCCCTGGGAGGCCCGGACACCCCGGAAGGCGTGTTCCGCCTGGGGCTTTCCCATGCCCCTCGGAAACTTCGGGACGCCGGGGAAGTTCCCGGGGCCGTCTGCGCCCTGGCCCACCGCCGACTCTCCATCCTGGACCTGTCCCCTGCCGGACACCAGCCCATGGCCACGCCGGACGGCCGTTTCTGGATCGTCTTCAACGGCGAGATCTACAATTATCTGGAACTGGGGCGTGAGCTTTCCTCCCTGGGCGTGGATTTCGTTTCCCGGTCAGACACCGAGGTGCTCCTCCACGCCTTTGCCCAATGGGGGACCAAGGCATTCTCGCGTCTGGTGGGCATGTTCGCCCTGGCGGTGTACGACGCCCGAGAAAAGCGACTGTGGCTCGCCCGGGATTTTTTCGGGATCAAGCCGCTTTACTACGTTCGCTGGCCTGGGGGCCTGGCCTTTGCCTCGGAGATCAAGGCCCTCCTGACCCTGCCCTGGGTGCCCAGGCGTCTGGACTCCCAGCGGGCCCTGGACTACCTGGGGCGGGCCATCACGGACCAGGGGGATGGGACCCTCCTGGCGCATGTGCGCCAGCTGCCTTCGGCCCATTTCCTGGCGGTGGACCTGAACCGGGTGGATGAGGGGCGGCCGGAACGTTTCTGGGAGCTGGTCCCCCGGAATGTAGGCCGGCCCTCCCGCCGGGAGGCGGCCCTTCGGGTCCGGGAGCTTTTCCTGGAAAATATTCGCCTGCACCTGCGATCCGATGTGCCCGTGGGCGCGGCACTGTCCGGGGGTCTGGATTCCTCGGCCGTGGTTTGCGCCATGCGGGAGGCCGATCCGGGGCTTTCCCTCCACGCCTTTTCCTACGTGGCCGAGGACCCCCGCTTTGACGAGGAACGGTGGGCGGACCTCGCGGCCCAGGCCTCGGGGGCGGAGCTACACAAGGTACGTGCCGGGGCCGGGGACCTTGCCCGGGACATGGACCGCCTCATCCAAATCCAGGACGAACCCTTTGGCGGCACCAGCATCTACGCCCAGTACCGGGTCATGGAACTGGCCGCTAAAGCCGGTATCAAGGTCATGCTGGACGGTCAGGGGGCCGATGAACTCCTCGCGGGCTACGTCCCATTCCGGGCCGCCCGACTGGCTTCTCTTCTGCGTTCCGGGCGTCTGGTGCGGACCCTCGTATTTCTGAAAAACCTGTCCCGTCTGGACGACGGGGATGTTCTCTCCACCATGGCCCAGGCTGGGGGCGCGCTCCTGCCCCTGGGCCTCCGGCCCCTGGTTCGGGCTGTATCAGGCCGCCGGGCCGCGCCGGATTTCCTGCGCATGGAATGGTTTTCCCGCCAGGGTGCGCATCTTTCCCCAGGGGAGGAGACCGGGCCGGACCTTCTGCGCCAAGCCTTGATCCGGGCCGCCACGGACCACGGGCTGGCCGGGCTCTTGCGCTACGAGGACCGCAACTCCATGGCTTTTTCCATCGAAAGCCGGGTGCCGTTCCTCACTCCGGCCCTGGCTGAATACCTCATCTCCCTGCCCGAGGATTATCTGTTGGACGACCGGGTGACCTCCAAACGCGTGTTTCGGGATGCCATGGCCGGGCTGGTGCCAGGCTGGATCCTGGGCCGGAAGGACAAGATCGGCTTTGCCACCCCCCAGGGCACCTGGCTTTCGGCCCTGGCCCCCTGGGTGGAGGACAGCCTGGAAAACCGGTCCGGCCGGGCTGCGGACCTAATGTGCATGGATCGCCTGGCCGGGCATTGGCAAAAGGTTGCTCAAGGAGTGGAGGGGTTGGACTTCTCCCTCTGGCGGTGCATCAACTTCTTTCGATGGGCGGACCTTTTGGGCGTGGAAATGGAGGCTTGAACCTGATGACCCGACGGTTTTTCCTTCCAGAAGGGCGGTCATGAACCTGGGCATAGGGGAAAAGGCCCGGCAATGGGCGTCGGCCACCGGGGCCCGGGGATTGAACGCCCTCATCCGGGGCTTTCCTCGGCATCCCGGGGGCCTGGGCGTGGACATCCTGGTGTTCCATCCCATGGAAATATCCCGGGATCTCAGGAGATGGCTCGGCCAGCACCTGGAGGAAGAGGGCTTGTCCGTGGCTCACCACAGCCTGGAAACCGGCCGGGAGATGCTGGGCAACTGGAGCTTCGTCCGGTCCGGCGAAAAGGTCCCTGCCAGGCTCTACCCCCGGGCCTGCCACGCGCGGTATCTGATCCTGAAATACCGGCCCAGGCTGGTCGTCACCTTCATGGACGCCTCCTACCTGTCCATTCTCCTGCGCCGGGAGGCGAACCGCCTGGGAGCCCGGGTGGTGAACATCTCCCATGGCGTGACAGCGGCAAGCCCGCTTTTTTCCGTGTTCGACTTTGATTACTATTTTCTCTTTGGCCCAAGTTCCGTGGACCACTGTTTCGAAAACCCGGTGCGTTACGGCTCCACCCGCCTGCTGGTCACGGGTTCCCCCAGCGTGGACACGGATCTTTCCATGCCTGTGAACTCGGAAAAGAAACAGGTCCTGTTCTTTTCCTCCTGGCTCCCGGATTCGGTGCGGGACATCCTGTTGCGCAACATGGAGATCGCGGTGGCCTGGGCCCGGGAAAATCCCGGCCGGGAAATGCTGGTCAAAACCCATCCCTTAGAGGATGTTTCCATCATCACCCGCATGGCCCGGGGCGTGCCCAACATCCGCATCCTGCCGCCGGAAACCACCATGGCCGAAGTGTTAAAGCCGGTGAGCCTTTCCCTTGTCATGTGGTCCAACGCCTCCCTGGAATCCGCCCTGGCCAACCGGCCCTGCGTGGTGGTGAACGATTCGGACATGGATGATTCCTACCTGGGCCTGGAGACTTTTTTCGGCCCAAGGGCGAGGAATTCCCGGGAGCTGGAAGAGCGGGTGTCCGTTGCCTTTTCCCGGTATGATGAACTCCTGGATAACACCGGACGCTTTGTGGCCCGGCACCTGGCCCACCCCTGGGACGCCCGGGAGGAGATCGTGAGAAACCTCAAAACGATCCTCTCCGGCCAGGAGCCCGGGGGCTGCATCCCCATCCAGGGAACTCGGGATTATTTTGAGGATTTCCGCCAAGGGCGAGTGGAATAGGGGAGGGGACGCGGATGAAGAGGATCGCCTTCATAACCTGCCTGTCATCGGCTGCGGGCTCCCTGGGGGTGGAGAAGCGCATGGCCGAGCAGGCTGCCGCGGCCCGGGGTCTGGGCCTGCCCATGGACTTCATTTATGTGAACCATAGCCGCCAGGTGGAGTCCCCGGGTGTGCGGTTCGTGCCCATCCTTCCCGGAGACGGCCCCCCGGCCCTGTGGCGCTACGGATCCCTGGCCCGGCAAGTGGACCTGGACCGTTACGACGCCCTGGTGCTCCGCTGGTCCGGGGGCGACTTTTCCGCCTATTCAGCCTTTTTCCGGGAGAACGCCTCCCGCATGGTCACCGAGCACCACACCAAGGAGGAGGAGGAAATCCTCGTCCTGGGGGGCGCTGCGGTGAAAAAGTACGTGAAGTACGGCATGGAACGGGTTCTGGGGCGGCGCATGCTCCGGCAAGTGGCGGGGATCGTGGGGGTTACGGACGAGATCGCCCAGTACGAGGCGGCCCGGTCCGGCTCCCGGGCCCCCCTGGCGGTCATCACCAACGGCATCCCCACCCGGAGCCTGCCGCCGGTGCGCTACCGGCCCTTTGACGGAAAAAATCTGACCATTTTGTTTCCCTCCACTTTTTTTTCCCCCTGGCAGGGCCTGGACCGCCTGGCCAAGAGCCTTTTGGCCTTTGATCCCGGGCCTGTTTCCGTGCGCCTGGTGGTGGTGGGCAATGTGCCGCCCGCCTTGAACCCCATCCTGGACCAACTCAACGCCAGACAGGGGTTTACCGTGGAGCGGCCCGGCACGGTGTATGGCCTTGCCTTGGACGAACTCTACGACCAGGCTCAGCTGGGCATGAGCGTCCTGGGTCTGCACCGGAAAGGCATGGCCCAGGCCTGCGCCTTGAAGACCCGGGATTTTGCGGCCCGGGGACTGCCTTTTGTCCTGGGCTACGATGATCCGGATTTCCGGGAGGACCTGGATTTCGTGTTCCGGGTCCCCTCGGATGAAAGCCTGGTGGATTTTGACCGGGTGGTTTCGTTTTTGGAAACCAACTGCTCAGCACCCGACATCACGGAGCGAATGCGGGCCTTTGCGGCTGACCGGCTGGACTGGGACGCCAAGGTGAAAAAGCTTTACGAGTTTGCCTGTCGGGCGGCGGCCGGGGAATAGGGCGGGGGAACCATGTGCGGAATCGTGGGATTCGTTGACCGGGCCAACTTTCGGGCCTTGGCAAAGACCCTGGCCGGGGCAGTGGGGAGCCTTGCCCACCGGGGGCCGGATGACTCGGGAACGCATTTCTTCCCGGAAAGCGGCGTGGGCCTGGGCCACAGCCGCCTTTCCATCCTGGATCTCTCCGCAGCCGGGCATCAGCCCATGGTCTCCGTTGATGGCCGGGTGGCCGTTGTCTACAATGGGGAGATATACAACTTCCAGGCGTTGCGAAAGGAACTCGCAGTCCGGGGGCATGCCTTTTCCACCCGTACGGACACGGAAGTGGTGCTGGCCGCCTGGAGGGAATGGGGCGAGGGCTGCTTGTCCTGCTTTGTGGGTATGTTCGCCCTGGCCGTCTGGGACCAGGAACAAGGCGTACTCTTCCTGGCCCGGGACCGCCTGGGTATCAAGCCGCTTTATTACGCCCGCATGGAGGGCGGTTTTTTCTTTGCCTCGGAACTGAAGGCCCTCATGGCCTTTCCCTCTTTTGCCCGCCAGGTGGACCCCGCATCCCTGGGCCTTTTTCTCCACTACCAGTACGTCCCCGGGCCGGGGACCATCTTCAAGGATTGCTTCAAGCTTTCACCTGGCCACCTCGCAGTTATTAGCCATAGCGGATTCTCGGTCCGGCCCTGGTGGCAGATCCCGGACCCGGTTTCCGAACGGGATTTCCCCCTTTCCGAGGAGGAGGCGGCTGACGAGCTGGACCGGCTTGTGGTCCAGTCCGTGTCCGACCGGCTTGTCGCTGACGTGCCCCTGGGGGCGCTCCTTTCCGGCGGGGTGGATTCCTCCCTGGTGGCGGCGGCCATGGTCCGGGCCGGGGCTTCCACCCCCAGGACTTTTTCCATCGGATTTCCCGAGGCGGGTTTTGACGAGGCTCCCCACGCCCGGGCCGTGGCCCGGCACCTGGGTACGGACCACACCGAACTGTACATCTCCCCTGGGGAGGCCCTGGATGTGGTGCCCCAATTGGCGGAGATGTACGACGAGCCTTTTGCCGATCCCTCGGCCATTCCCACTTTTCTGGTGAGTCGGCTGGCCCGCAGCCAGGTCACGGTGGCCCTTTCCGGGGACGGGGGGGATGAGCAGTTCGCGGGCTACGTGCGTTACTGGATGGCCGAGACCGCCCACCGCCGGATTTTTCGCTTTCCGACGGGTCCCCGGCGGGTGGTGGCGGGTCTGCTTTCGCAACTGCCCGTGAACTGGCTGGATGCGGCTTACCAGCCCCTTGCGCCCCATCTGCCGCAGCGCCTCCAGGTGGCCCGGTTCCCGGACAAGTGGAAACGGCTGCTTTCCGTCATGGGAGAACCGGACGTGCGGGAACTGTACCGCATGGCCATGTGCGCCTGGACCCGGGACCAGGTCCGGGATCTCGCCGGGATGGAGGTGGCCCAAAGCGCCCTGGAAAGGACGTTCGCCGCCACCCGGGGCTGGCCGGTGCTCTCCCGGATGATGCGGGCGGACATCGCCATGTACCTGCCCGACGCCATGCTCACCAAGGTGGACCGGGCCAGCATGGCAGTGGGCCTGGAGGTCCGGGTGCCGCTTTTGGATCACCGGCTGGTGGAGTTTTCCTCCCGCCTGCCGGACCGGTTCAAGTACCGGAACGGCCAGGCCAAGGTCCTCCTGAAAAAGGTCCTGGCCCGGTACGTGCCGCCGGAGTTGTTTGAAAGGCCCAAGCAGGGGTTTGCCCCGCCCGTGGCCTCCTGGCTCCGGGGGGACCTGAAACCCC
>JAHJUF010000085.1 GCA_018829095.1 Pseudomonadota bacterium
AAAACGTGCCCATACAGGACCTGGCCTCAGAACCCTTCGTCCTCCGGGAGGAGGGCTCGGGCACCCGGCGCAGCCTTTCGGACATGCTGGCCACGGCGGGCATGGACCTTTCCGCCCTTTCCGTGGCTGCCGAGATGGGGAGCACCGAGGCGGTGCGTGAAGCGGTAAAGGCCGGGATAGGGGTCTCCATCCTCTCCCGGCGAGCCGTGGCCTGGGAGCTTTCCTCCGGGGTCCTGGCCGAGGCCCGTGTCAAAGGCCTGCCGGGAAAACGTTCCTTCCACCTGATCCGCCACCGCCAGCGCACCCCCTCTCCCCTCTCTGCAGCGTTCCACGATTTCCTCGTCAAGGCAGCCAGGGAACACCGGGACGAATAAAGCTGATCCCCGTTCACCGGGAAACCGGCCGCCTCCCCGGCGCGGGGACTGTTGACGTCCTTTCCGAAGCGTAGCATTTTAGTAAATGGATTCAGAAGATCCTCCCGGGTCCTGACCCCGATATCGAGACATCCAGAAGGAACCGCCCATGGAACCGGCCTTTTTGACGGATAACGCCCGCATCGTCCTGGAAAAGCGCTACCTGGCCCGGAACAATTCCGGCCGGGTGACCGAGACCCCGGAGGAGCTTTTCATCCGGGTGGCCAAAAACGTGGCCCAGGCGGATGCGCTCCTTTTTCCGGACACGGACAGCCGGGAAACGGAAAAGGCGTTCCTTTCCATCATGACCCAGGGGTGGTTTCTGCCCAACAGCCCCACCCTCATGAACGCAGGCCGGCCCCTGGGCCAGCTTTCCGCCTGCTTCGTGCTTCCGGTGGAGGATTCCATCGAGAGCATCTTCAACGCCATCAAATACACGGCCATGATCCACAAGAGCGGCGGGGGCACGGGCTTCTCCTTTTCCCGGCTGCGGCCGAAAAACGACATGGTCCTGTCCACGGCCGGGGTGTCCTCAGGTCCCATATCCTTCATGACCGTGTTCGACGCGGCCACGGAAACCGTGAAGCAGGGGGCCACCCGCCGGGGGGCCAACATGGCCGTGCTTTCCGTCCACCACCCGGACATCCTGGAGTTCATCGGCGTCAAAGAGGACCCGGACCTGTTGAACAACTTCAACCTCTCCGTGGGGCTGACCCGGGATTTCCTGGAGGCGCTGGAAAAGGGGGAGTCCTACGACCTGGTGAATCCCCGGAGCGGCAAGGCCGTGGGGAGGCTTCCGGCTCCCCAGGTGTTCGACCGCATCGTGAACTCGGCCTGGAAATCCGGGGAACCGGGGATGATCTTCCTGGACCGGATGAACGAGGCCAACCCCACCCCGGCCCTGGGACGCATCGAGGCCACCAACCCCTGCGGCGAGCAGCCCCTTCTGCCCTACGAGTCCTGCACCCTGGGGTCCATCAACCTGGGCCGCATGGTCTCGGCCAAGGTCCTCCTGTGGGACCGTCTGGCGGAAACCGTGGCCTGGGCCGTGCATTTCCTGGACAACGTCATCGAGGTGAACCGCCACCCCCTGCCCCAGATCGAGGCGGCCACCCGGGCCACCCGGAAGATCGGCCTGGGGGTTATGGGCTTCGCGGACCTGTTGATCCGCCTGGGCATCCCCTATGACTCGGACGAGGCGGCGGACATGGCGGAAAAGGTCATGACCCGCATATCGTCCGAGGCCCGGAAAGCCTCGGCGGCCCTGGCCGAAAAGCGGGGGAACTTCCCGGCCTACGAGAACAGCGTGTGGGATAGCCCGGCCACGCCCCACATGCGCAACGCCACCACCACCACCATCGCCCCCACGGGCACCATCAGCCTCATCGCCGGGGCCAGTTCGGGCATCGAGCCTCTCTACGCCGTGGCCTACACCCGCCGGGTCCTGGAGGGGGAGACCTTGAAGGAGATGCACCCGGATTTCGCCCGGCTGGCCCGGGAGCAGGGCTTCTTTTCCGAGGCCCTGGCCGAGAAGGTGGCCCTGGCCGGCTCCATCCAGGACCTGGCCGAGGTGCCCCAGGAGGTGCGGCGCATCTTCAAGACCTCCCACGACATCCTCCCGGCCCGGCACGTGAGAATCCAGGCCGCGTTCCAGAAGCACACGGACAACGCCGTGTCCAAGACCGTGAACTTTCCGGCCACGGCCACGGAAAAGGACGTGGCCCAGGTGTTTCTGGAGGCCCACCGGTCCGGCTGCAAGGGAGTGACCATCTACCGGGACGGCAGCCGAGCCCGTCAGGTCCTTTCGTGCGGCGGCGACGGGGAAATGGGGCGGCTCGCGCCCCGGCCCCGCCCAACGGTGACCAGGGGCGCCACGGAACGCATCCGCACGGGATGCGGGAATCTTTACGTCACGGTGAACACCGACGACCAGGGAATCAACGAGGTGTTCGCCCAGATGGGGAAGACCGGCGGATGCGCATCCTCTCAGACCGAGGCCACGGGCCGCCTCATCTCCCTGGCCCTGCGCTCCGGGGTGAGCCCCGAGGCGGTCCTGAAACAGTTGATCGGCATCCGGTGCCCCTCCCCGGCCTGGCAGGACGGGCACATGGTCCTCTCCTGCCCGGACGCCATCGCCCAGGTCCTG
>JAHJUF010000455.1 GCA_018829095.1 Pseudomonadota bacterium
ATTTGAATCCACAATATATCCCAGTTAATTTAAGTCCACCCCAGTAAAATATCCTACGCCCCAGTGAAATAGTTTCCAAATTTCACGGGATAAAAATTTTACGGGACAAGCAAAACCAAAAGAGGGCCTGCCCCATTAAAAATCAACAAAAAGAAGAAAGTTTAATATTTCAAAAAATGAGAAAAATGAAAACAGATTTCCAGAAGAATACAACCAATAGAAAAAAATTTCTAACGGGCTTTACCCACACACTAAATCTGGTTTCAAATAAATTTAGCATTTTGTTTTTTGATATAATATTTAATAAATTGAACAAGATATTTTATAAAAAATATACAGGTAAAACAAAAAGAAAATTAGTGTGTGGGTTTACCCACACACCAACTTTCTTTTCAAACAAGTTTGGAAAGTGGTTAGGTTTTCTGTTTTCTAAAAATACGAATAATTCTGTTTTTTTGAATGATATGTTTAAAACAAAAAGAAAATTAGTGTGTGGGTTTACAATAGTTGAACTTATAGTTACAACCGGAATTTTTGCTCTAATAACATCAATAATACTGGTAAGAGATGCCCAATTTAATAATACTATTAGGTTGAGCAACTTAACTTATGAAGTTGCGCTTGTTGTACGCCAGGCCCAAATTTTTGGAACAGGGGTAAGGGAATACGGTTCGGGAGATTTTAATGTCGGCTATGGCGTTCATTTTGATACGGCAAATAATAAATCTTTCATTTTTTTTGCCGATGCGAATAAAAATAATATATATGACGGGACACCTGAGATAATTGAGATTATTAATATAAGGGGCAATAATTTTATAAGTAAATTTTGCGTATTTTCATTAAAGGGAAATGAAACATGCAGTGATAGTGGATCTAAATTGGATATTCTTTTTAAAAGACCTAGTCACAACGCGATAATATCGTCAGACATTATTCTTGGTTTGAATGAGTCAGCGCGTATTTATATTTCTTCAACGACCGGAGATGAAAAATCTGTATTAGTTAAATTTGTTGGGCAAATATCTGTGGAATGAAAAAGCTCTGGGAGAGCTTTTTCATCCATAATTAAAGTGAAATAAAATGAAACAAAAAAGTAGAAAAAACAGTAGTAAAAATTATAATAAAGGATTCACTTTGGTAGAAATGATGGTTGCTGTTGCGTTGTTTTCTGTGGTTATGGTTATAGGGGTTGGTTCGCTTCTAAGTATGATTGGTGCGAATAAAAAATCACAATCTTTGCAACTTGTTATGAGCAACCTTGGCTTTGCCATTGAGGACATAACAAGAACGATGAGAGTTGGTACAAATTATCATTGTGGTTCTGGTGATATAAGAGAGCCAAAAGATTGTAATGGTGGGAGTAGCTATATTGCGTTTGAACCAACGGGGGGCGACCCGGATTCTACAAATGACCAAGTCGTATATAGATTAAATGGAACTCAAATTGAAAAATCAACAAGTGGTGGAATAAATAATAGTTTTATTGCAATTACTGCCCCAGAAATAACAATAGAATCATTATCATTTTATGTTCAGGGGTCAGAGACCATAGGCGAAGGTGATAATAAACAACCGAAAGTTTTAATTGTATTGTCTGGTCACGCTGGAGAAAATGAAAAAACAAAATCAAATTTTAATATTCAAACCATGGTGAGCCAAAGAATTTTAGATTTTTAGTAAAACGCAGATAGGCGCAGATAGAAACCGCAGATTAACGCAGATTTTTAACATTTAACATTTAACATTTAATATTTCATTAGAAATTAGAAATTGAGAATTGGAAATTTTTTAAACAACATGCATTCACCAATAATAAAAAATAAAACAGATGCCAACAATGACCACAATAGCGGGTTTACCCACACACTAATTTTCTTTTCAAACAAGTTTGGAAAGTGGTTAGGTTTTCTGTTTTCTAAAAATATGAATAATTCTATTTTTTTGAATGATATGTTTAAAACAAAAAGAAAATTGGTGTCCGGGTTTACTCTTGTGGAAACCTTAATAGCTATAGCGATTTTAGTATCAGCGATTGTTGGTCCAATGGTTGTGGTCCAAAAAAGTTTATCATCTGCAAATTTTGCTAAGAGTCAAATAATCTCATTTCATCTCGCCGGGGAAGCGATAGAATATATAAGAAATAAAAGAGATGGAAACACATTAAGCGGAGTAAGCTGGACCAATGGCTTGTCTGAGTGTATTGATAAAAAATGCGCGGTTGATACTGTAAACGACACAATATCTCAATGTAGTGAAAATTGTCCAAATTTACAATTTGATTCTATAAACGGTTTTTACGGTTATGATTCAAATTGGAAGGATTCTATGTTTAATAGAGTTGTGGAGATAAGAAGTGTAAACGAAGAGGAATTATCCATACTTGTTACAATATTTTGGAAGAGCGGAGTTTTTACAAAAGAATTTTCTGTTAGAGAAAATTTATTTAATTGGCAATAAACTTCATTGTTGCATTGTCTCATTGTTGGGAATTGTTAAAAAAATAGAAAAAATAATATAACAATGAAACAATGGAGCAATAAAACAATCTAGTATTATGTATATAAATTTAATGAAAAAGAAAAATAAAAAAAACACAAACAAGAACCAGAAACACGGTTTCACATTATTGATGGCGATGATTATTTCCTCTCTATTATTATCTATAGGAATTTCAATCTATAGCATAACATTAAAAGAATTAATTTTGTCATCTCATGGCAGGAATTCCCAGTTTGCTTTTTATGCCGCTGATACCGGATTAGAATGCGCGCTTTATTGGGACATAAAAAAGAACGCATTTTCAACCACTACGCCATCAACCATAGAGTGTGATGGCAAAACTATAGAAAATGTTGGTGGCGAACCTGTTTCTACATTTAATATAGATTTTTCTCCCGAACCATTTTGTGCCACAGTAACAGTCAACAAATCTGATACAAAAACAATAATTGAATCTCGGGGATACAATACTTGTGATTTGGCAAATGCCCGCAGGGTTGAAAGAGGTATGAGGATAACATATTAGAAATTCAAAATTTAAAAGTCAAAATTCAAAATTGTGGAGTTCGCCGAAAGCGAACGGACAATTAGATGCAAATTTTCTAAAAGAAAATTTATTCAACGATTTTAACATTTTGCATTGTCATTTTTCACTTTGAGATTTAGATTTTGCATTTTTCTATGATAAAAAACAAAGAAATTAAAGAAAAAATAGAAAAATTAAGGGGAACGCTTAATAAACATATTGAGTTATATAATAAAAAAGACTCACATTTAGATTTCTTTAAAAATGAGTCTTTCTAATTTTATAGATTTTTGATGTCCTCCATGATTTCCCGTGAGGTTCTGTTTAAAAACCCTTTGGCCTCAGATCTCAGCGCTTCTACATATTCAATAATATAGAGCAGGTCGTTATTTATTGGATTTTGGCTTAAAAGTTTTTGCCAAGCTTCCATTCTCAGCGCTTCTACATATCTAACAATATAACACAGGTCGTTATTTATTGGATTTTG
>JAHJUF010000086.1 GCA_018829095.1 Pseudomonadota bacterium
CCATACACCACGTAACTGTAACCTGCAATACTATCAGGGAAATCCCCGATCTTCTTCTGGCGATACTCCTGGACCGCCGCCCCGAGTACCTTTCCGGAGAAGATGGCCGACCAGATCATTTCGGCCGCCTCCGGGGCGTCTTCATCGGAAATCCGGCTGCGGGGAGCCACCACGCCATTGGCCCCCGCCTCCAGAAAGGAGTTGGCCACGTTGGCGTGGTCGTGGGGGTTCCAGGATGAAAAGCCTTTCTCATCCACGTCCACGTAAGTTTCGTCGCATCCGTTGAGAAACGCGATATCCAGGCTGGTCCCGGCCAGCCGGGAGCGGATGGCCTGGATGGAAAACAGGTTTTCCCTGGGTCGCCTTCCTTCCGACGCCGAAAGCACAAGACCTTCCTTGGGCCGCACGTGTCCGGAATAGTGGAAATAGCGGATAGCGGGACCATACGCGCTGATCAAACGAACCAGTTTCCCCCAGGAAGCCTCCTGCACGGCCTTGTAATCCAGCCAGCCCGTTTTCTCCACCACCTCTTTCAGCTTTTCGGATTCCATTTCCAGGGTTCGCAGGTCATTCCTCGGGTTTGCCAGCACATGAAGGAATATGGGCTTGCCCGCCTCCCTGGGGTCGGCGCGCGGGCGGCCCGAAGGCTGGGTGCTGAAAAAATAATCCGCATCCACCGTGGGCACCTGAAGGCCTATGGCAAACTTATGTCCAAGGTATTCCCCCGACCACGCCCCTCCATGGGAGGACCCCGTGGGAAGCAGGTCCCAGGGAATGTTCGTGTGGAGGGAATCGATCAACAGCGTGGAGTTGGTGTCCAGAAGGGGACTCTGGAACCATTTGTTAACCGTGGAGGGAAGCTCCAGATCCCTGGAAAGGTCCTCGGCCAGCACGGCCAGTTCCCGGCCCAGGCCCCGGCGATCCGTATCCATGAAGCATCCCTTGGCCCGGCGAACCCAGTCGCTCACCATCTCCCTCTCCACCCTTTTCACGTGGCGAAGCATCTTGGAATTGTCCCAGTTGAAAAGGCTGAAGATGACTGCTGTGTAATCGGAGTCTATTTCCCGGATATCGATGGTGAGCCGCCAGTGTCTCATTGCGAAGGTTCCCTGGGTATTTATCGCCCTGCTCAGGGCTTGGACCTGAGCAGGCCTCGTTGGGCGCGCGCCACGATGTGGTCCATGTAGCGCTGATTGACGCTGTGGTATTCGAGGTAGTGCAGGCGGTGCGCCTTGGCCACATTGGTGTTATTCGAGCTTTCGATGTCCTCCACCGCCGTGTAAAGATCCCTGCATTCAGCGAGGAGTTTTGGATCCGCAGCATCCATCACCGCCTGGAGTTTTTCCTTCATCTCCCTGGCTGTTTCTTCAATGTAGGCATCGGAAACGTCTATACCCCGGGCGGGCCCCAACAGATTTCTTTCCAAATCGGCCAGTTCGCTCCGTGCCGCCTTTCGGGCATCCAGGCTTTCGTCAAGAAGGGGATCCCTGGTGATGGCGTCCAGCCTTTCGATCCATCGTTGGCGTTCGGTTTCCTCCATGCCATGGCCGGATTCATCCAGGCGGTCCTTGAGTTGAACGGCCTTGGAACGAATGTAATCCGATGTTTCCGCAAACATTTGAAGATGCCATTCCATGGCCTTCAAGCGTAGAAGACGGTCCTGCACGCGGGACAGGTCGGCCAGATCCGTTCTCTCCAACGCCAGGGTCACGTCCAGGATCAGGCCCTTGCGCTCCTCGGCCAGCATGTCCAGGGCCGCCCTTTCCGTGCCGGCCAGTTCCTCCTCCATGTGCAGAAGCAACAGGCGCGTACTCTCAAGCAGTTCTCGAAATTCCTTCTGGAGGGCTCCCAGGCGCCGGTCCGTACGCAGGGGTTCGACTTCAAGCAGGCCCGTCTGCTCCGGAGAGTCTCCGATGCATACCCCCACGGTCACCCGTCCGGCTTCATAGACCGAGCCCAGGTCCACGGGCGTGCCCGGGGGGGCGTGGGTTTTGAACTCCACGGAACCGATGGCCCGGTACCCTTCGTAAACCGGAAGGCGCACCGCGCCGTCGTGGTTCCCCACGTAAAGGGTGGTCCGGTGCCGGGCTCCCGGGAGGACCCCCACCGGGAGGATCTCCGCGTCCGGCGCGTCGGCAAGGCGGACTCGGAAGGGCCTGGCCAATCCTTCCCGGCTCGTGCTCAACCCGCCCCGGCGGATCACGTTTTCAGCGTTTGCCAGCAACTGGCCGTCCGGGGCCGCCACCTCCACGCGAATCCGGTTTTCCCCGGGGGACAGGGGGATCTCGGGGGTGGGGAAAGTCCCATCCTCACGGGGAAGGATCTCCCGGGACTCGCCATTAGGGAGGGTCACGCGCACCACGGCGGGCGTCTTCCCACATCCCTCTATCCGGCCCGTGCCCGCCGGATAGATCTCCACCCCTCCACTTACCGCATTCCGTTCCAATGCACTCCACAGGATGCGAGGGCCGGCCGTGTCGTTTTGGGCGGGCCCGGTCCTGAGGGTAGCCGCCTTCAAAGCCGCGCCCATGGCCACGCACTTGTCCGGTTCGAAAAACCGGACTTTCATATTCACATTGTATTTCTCGGAAAAATGATTCTCAATCATTTCTTTGACAAGGGGAGTCCGGGAAGAACCTCCCACGAGGACCACCGCGTCTATCCTGCGCGCGGCCTCCATGGCGAGTTCCATGTCGGACCTGCCCCCCATGGCCGGCCGAGAGCGCGCGAACTGAAGCAGGGCCTCGTCGCAGTAGCTCATGGTCCGGATAAGGATGGGACGGATGCGGGCCTCATATTCCTTGCGGGTCACGTAAAAAACCAGTTCCAGCTTTTCTCCATCGGGTCTCGTCAACGACTGCTGCCATTCCGCCTCCATTTTCTTGCTGAGCAGGTGTTTGACCCTCTCCGCCTCTTCCATGAAGTCCCACCAGAGGGGGGAGTACTGGTGTTGCCCGCGATTTTCTTCCAGGGAGAAGGCAAAACCCTGTCTTTCAGCCTCCTGCAAGGCCATGCCCACCAGGGTCCGATCCAGGTCCACCCCGCCCAGGAACTGGTCGCCGCCATAAGCCTTGCCTCCAGCCTCCACTTGAAAATGGTCGCCGGTCCGGGAGCACACCGTCACGTCCGTGGTGCCCCCCCCCACATCGTAAACCAGGATGGTCCGAAAATCTGAAAATTCCAAATCCTTTTGCTGGAAGCAGGCCACGGCCGCAGCAACGGGTTCGCGGAGAACCTCAACGTTCCGGAAACCGGCCTTCATGGCTGCGTCCAGGGTGTCCTTCTCGGCCCGTAACCCGAAGTGTGCCGGAATGGTCACCACCGCGCTGGTGACCTCCGTTCCCAGGTCTTTTTCCGCGGCGTCCTTCAGGGTCTTCAAGAACTCGGCGCTGATATCCGAAGCGCTGACCCGGCGGTCCTTGAGTTCAAACTCCGTGTCGCTGCCCATCTCCCGCTTCACGAAGGCGTAGCGAAAGAGGGGGGCCTTTTTCATTAGGGCCCTCGCGCCCACGATGATGTCGCCCTCTGCGGTCTGGACCAGTATGGACGGCATGGTGTCGCGTTGGTCCACCCTCATCACCCGGACGCCGCCCGGTGTCTGAACGGCCACGCAACAGTTGGTGGTTCCCAGGTCTATCCCGATGGCCAGGCTCATGGCTGTTTCTCCTTGGGTAAAGGGTAGCCGAAGTGCATCAACTCGAAGACGATACGGCAATGGGGATCTTTCAGGGCGGCAAAGGCCTCTCCCATGTCGCTGGGCTGGAGGCTCTCCGAGGGATCCGCCAAAACCTCCTCTTCCTTCACCTGGACCTGAAATTCCAATTGTTCAGGAGAAACGTTCGGAGTGGAAATCCCCAGAATGACAAAGGGGTTCCTGGCATAAGGATCTTTACCGAAAAGAAATGGATTGGCCGTCATCGTCTCATCCTTCGCTTGAGCTTCTTGATCCAGGCAAAGAAATTCGTGACATCCCCGTCATCCGGTGCCAGGACCTTTGCCCGGCGGGCCAGGCGCCAGGCCTCGGGAACCCTCTCGGTGTAGGCGTAGTAATTCGCCAGCGAGATGGCGTGGCGCGCCGTTTCGGCGGCGGGAAGGCTTCCGCCGTCGCTCATGGCCCGGCGAAGGTGACGCTTGAGCTTGTTGGAAGCTGTGCGCAGGCGGCGCTTGGTCTTGAGCAGGCTCCCTTTCCTCATGGGGAGATCCAGGGGGGAAGGCTTTTTCCCCTTTTTCCGGGTCCGCACCCCAATATCCTCCATGCCCTGACCCAGGTAATAGACATAGCCCTGGATGGCGCCCCGCCGCGCCATCTGGTTTTCCGGGTCCAGAGCGAGGAGCCTCTCGGCTGTTTCCAGGAACCGCTGTTGTTCGTCCGTGGTGTCTTTTATGGGCTTTTCGCCCAGGAAATGCATGGCGAAACGGGCTCGGCAATCCTCCAGGAAGCGGCCGCCGGCCAGTTCGGCCAGGGGAACGGCCTTTTGCAGGATGTTCCAGTGCAGGCGGGCGGCCTCCATGTCGCCGGCGGCGAAAAAGCGCAGGGAGCGGTCGTAGTGCACCCCCAGGAGCCAGCCGGGCATCCGCTCCATGAACTCAACGGCCAGGGCCTCCGGGTTTTC
>JAHJUF010000087.1 GCA_018829095.1 Pseudomonadota bacterium
ACGGCGCACGAAAGCGGCTAAAAAATCAGCAGCTTAGGTGCGCCGTTGTTGCTCTTACTGACTTTGTGGATTTTATAGAAGAAAAACGGTATGTTATATGGCGGAGGGAGTAGGATTCGAACCCACGGAGCTTTCGCTCAGCGGTTTTCAAGACCGCCGCCTTCGACCGCTCGGCCATCCCTCCCTGAAAAGAAAAGCCTGTATAGCATCCGCCCCGCCAACCGTCAACCTTTGATGGCCCTGCAACAAGCCCGAAATTCACCCCATCCGTCATTCCAGCAAAAACGGGAACCCGGTTATTTCAGGATGTTAAAAAAACATGGGTCCCGTATCCCCGCTTTCGCGGGGACAGGCTTCGCAGGGATGACGACTTTTTGCGTCTCCGTCAACCTTTTGTCCCTCAACCCCTCATTTTCCATACGGGAAAGGTCGTCCCTGGACGAAATGCCAAACCTTCTTGCATCCCGGGGCCTTGTATGGGTACATCATTCTTGTCAAAAATTCTGTCGTGGGGAAAAGGGCCGCATGACCGTGAAAAAAAAAGGGGGGGCCGGAACGAGGATCAGGAAGGCGGGGCAAAACCGCCCGATCCTGATCCTGGCGGTGCTGGGCCTTTCGGCCCTGGGCATGGGGACAACGGGGTACATGGCCCTTGAGGGATGGTCCTTTCTGGACAGCCTCTACATGACCATCATCACCATGTCCACGGTGGGCTATTTTGAGGTGCAGATCCTTTCTCCTGGGGGGCGTATGTTCACCATCGCCCTCATTATCTTCGGCGTCAGCGTGTTCTTTTACGGAGGCGGCGTCCTGCTCCAGTTCATGGTGGAGGGCCGCATCCGTCAGGTTCTGGGGAGGCGAAGATTGGAAAAACGCATCGAAAAGCTTGAAGGCCATTTCATCGTTTGCGGATACGGCCGCATCGGCCGGGTGCTCTGCCGGCGCCTGGCCCTGGGTCCGCGGGACGTAGTGGTCCTTGATCGGGACGCCCGGGCCCTGGACCAGTTGAACACCGAGGACATCCTGTATGTTCCCGGCGAGGCCACGGACGAAACCAACCTGGAGAAGGCGGGAATCGGCCGGGCCTACGGCCTGGTGGCCGCCATGGGAACGGACACGGACAACGTGTTCGTGGTGCTCACCGCGCGCCAGATGAATCCCGGGCTCTTCATCATGGCCCGGGCCAATGAGAGGTCCTCGGAAAAAAAGTTCGTGGCCGCCGGCGCGAACAAGGTCATCTCCCCCTATGATATCGCAGCCAAACGCATGGCCGAGAGCATCCTCCGCCCCACGGTCACGGACTTTCTGGATCTCACCATGGGCTACGACCGGTCGGTGGACATCCAGATGGAGGAGATCCCCATGGCCCAGGCCTCGAGCCTCCACGGTGTCACCCTGGCGGACAGCAACATCCGCCGGGACATGAACCTCATCGTCATCGCCATCAAGCGCCCGGACGGCGCCATGGTTTTCAACCCCAGCCACGACGCCCGCATCTTTGCCGGGGACACGGTCATCGTGGTGGGGGAGCAGGGGAACCTGGAAAAGCTGGAAGGCGTCCTCAAGCCCTGACCCACCGGTCCGGGCGGCCGCCGTCCGGATCCCTCCCTCCCCGCCCGCCTCCGGACGGAAAGGAAAGCCCGCCATGAGCAACGAATGCCCCGCCACCGCGCTTTACTGCAAGCTGACGGACCATTTTCACCGGCACCTGAACAAACCGGACGCCTGCCGGATCAAGGGCGGCATCCTGGCCGCCCTGAAAGAGAAGCACGAGAAGCACACCTGCCCGATGGAATGGTTCAAGGGACGCCTGGCGGACCATACCGTGCGAAAACTGGAAAGGGACAACAAGACCCAGGAAGACATCCGGCGGGGCGTGGTGAAGAACCTGGCCATCCTGTTCGCCGACATCCGGGGGTTCACCACCACCACGGCCGACATGGCCCCGGAGCGCATCGTGGAACTGTTGGACCTCTTCGTGCCCGAGATGTTGAACATCATCGTCAACCGCCACAGCGGCATGGTGGACAAACTTCTGGGGGACGACATCATGGCTCTGTATGGGCATCCCTACCAGACGGGCCGGGAAATCGTCCAGGCCCTGCACTCGGCCGTGGACATGCAGCAGGCCGCCGCAGCCCTGGGCAACGTGCTGAAGATCGCGGGCTACGAGCCCGTGACCATCGGCGTGGGCATCAACTGCGGCCCGGTGCTCGTGTGCGAGGTGGGCAACGACACCTACCGGGAGAACACGGTCATCGGGGCCCCCGTGAACCTGGCGGCCAAGATGGAGGACGCGGCCCTGGCCCACGAGATCACCCTGCCCGCCCGGGCCCTGGAAACCGTGGAAAAGGTGAAGCCGGAAATCCTGAAATTTTTCGGCACCCGGAGGGCGGCCCACGGCGTGGAGGTGGCGGTCCTGGACTGGCGCCAATACCTGGAGAACAATCCCGAGGACATGGAGGACTGGGCAGTGAGCTAGCCTGGACGGCTCACGAAAAACCCCGCCATGAGGTGATGGAGCGAAAAAAGGGCCGCAGGCGTGGCAATCCACGTTGACGGCCCTTTTTTTCTTCGCTGACACCGCCACCGGCTTCTGCGGCCCATGGCGGCAGGGAAGATTTTCTGGTTGGGTTTTAAATCTTGTAGATGACCCGGTCCTCGGTGATGAGGATGTCCACGTACCGGTCGTGAGGCTCCATGGGAACCTGGGGCACAAGCTGGAGTTCCATGACCATGGAGACCTTGCGGGTGGTGCCGGGCAGATTGGGGATGAGGCGGTCCCAACGGCCGAAACCGCTTCCGATGCGCCCTCCCCGCTCGTCGAACACAAGGCCCGGAACGATGGCCAGATCCACGAACCGCAGGGGAACGGGCTTGCACTTCCTGGGGTCGGGCTCCATGCGGCCTGACGCGCCCCGGATGAGATCCCGGGTGGGGTTGTCCACCTTGAAGGTTACCAGTTCCTGCTTCTTGGGGTGGGTGGTGGGCAGAAGCACCACCTTGCCCATCTCGAAGCACTGGCGGATGATGGGAAGGGTGTCCGGCTCGCGGTCCATGCTGTGGTACAAAAGGACCGTCTCGGCCTCCACGAAGTTGGCGAAATCCAGGAGGCGCTCGATGATCCGGCCGCACCTTTCCTCGTATTCCGTTTTGGGAAGAGCCTCGCACTTTTCCTGGATCTCGGCTCGCAACTCCCGCTTTTTGATCTTCGCGTCCTCCATGAGAGCCTTCCGTAAAAGAGCATGGTAAAAACGTGCAGGCTGGCTCATACAGCATTTGGGGCCAAAAAGTCAACTGCTAATAATCATTGATGAAAATCCGGCGTTATTCCCCCTCGCCCGGAAGCCCCTGAGGCCGGGCCGGGCCTCCCCGGGGCTCGCTTCTCCCCTGCTCCGGCTTTTGGAAACGGAAAATCCTGGATGACAGGCGCCTCCTGGCGGGCAAAATCCTGCTACTCCGAAGGAAAAAGGACAAGCCTGCATCCTCCGGCCGGGGGGAGGGGCCGGATTCGCATGCGGCCGGGTTTCCCGGGCTCCGGAACGGCCGATGATCATTGACGAAAAGCTGTGGAGCGTGGTAAGTTTAAAGCTTGGCCGGAACTGAGGCGCGGGAATCGGCTGTTCCTGCGCCCGTCCCAGCTTTTCCGTCCCCTCCAGCCCAGGGCCTCCATCCCTTTTCCGCCAGGAAAGGGCCGGTATTTTCTCCGAGAAGGACGTCTCATGCTCGACATTCGCTTTGTCCGCGAAAACCTGAAACTCGTGGAAACCGCCCTCAAAAACCGGCACAATCCCCGGGACCTCTCGGAGTTTGCCAACCTGGAGGAAAAGAAGAGAAATCTCCAGGCCGAGGTGGACAAGCTGCGCCACCAGCGCAACAAGGTGTCCGAAAACATCGGCAGGATGAAGAAGGAGAAGCAGGACACCTCGGAGATCCAGGAGGAGATGCGCCAGGTGGGGGCCAGGATCAAAGACCTGGAGGCTGACATGGCCCAGGCCGACCTTGCCATGCGGGCCATCCTCATGGAGATCCCCAACATCCCCCACGAGTCGGTGCCCGTGGGCGCGGACGAGAACGACAACCCCGTGTGCCGGACCTGGGGCGAGCCCCCGGTTCTTGATTTTACCCCCAAGGATCACCAGGACGTGGGCGAGGGCCTGGGCATCCTGGACTTTCCCCGGGCCGCGAAGATCACGGGCGCCCGGTTTCCCCTGTATTTCGGGGACGGCGCGCGCCTGGAGCGGGCCTTGATATCCTTCATGCTGGACCTGCACACCACCCGCCACGGGTACAAGGAGGTCCTGCCACCCTTTCTGGTGAACGCCGAGTCCATGACCGCCACGGGCCAGCTCCCCAAGTTCGAGGAGGACCTTTTCAAAATCCAGGGCTGGCCCTTTTACCTCATCCCCACGGCCGAGGTGCCTGTGACCAACATCCTTCGGGACGAAATCCTGGAGGAAGAGGCCCTGCCCATCCGGTACGCGGCCTACACCCCCTGCTTCCGGTCCGCGGCAGGCTCCTACGGCAAGGACACCCGGGGCCTCATCCGCCAGCACCAGTTCAACAAGGTGGAGATGGTGAAGTTCACCCTGCCCGAAAACAGTTACGAGGAGTTGGAGAGCCTTTTGGACAACGCCCAGGTGATCCTGAAGGAACTGGGCCTGGCCCACCGGGTGGTGACGCTCTGCACGGGCGACCTGGGGTTCTCCTCGGCCAAGACCTACGACATCGAGGTGTGGCTGCCGGCCCAGAAGAGGTACCGGGAAATTTCCTCCTGCTCCAACTTCGAGGATTTCCAGGCCCGGCGGGGCAACATCCGCATGCGCCGGAAAGGCAAAAAGGGCACGGAGTTCGTCCACACCCTGAACGGCTCGGGCCTGGCTGTGGGCCGGACGCTGGCCGCCATTCTGGAAAACTACCAAAACGCCGACGGCACGGTGACCATTCCCCCTGTGCTTCGGCCCTATATGCTGGGAAAAGAAACCATCGAGCCATGAAAATTCAGGAATTTCCAGAAGATATCCGTTCCAGGCTCATCCCCGGGCCGGGCGGCGAAATGGTCTACGAGTGCCTGTCCTGCGGCGCGTCCCACGGCATCACGAACCTCCTGTACACCTGCCCGGGCTGCGGCGGGGTGCTGCTTCTGGTGGACCGGGATTTCGACCGCCTGACCCAAACCCCGCCCGAAATGTGGCAACGGATCTTCGACCACAGGCGCATGCTGAACCTCCCCGCCCTTTCGGGCATCTACCGGTATCACGAGTTCATCGGCCCGGTGGTGCCCCTCTCGGCCGTGGTGTACCTGGGGGAGGGCCACACCCCCATGGTGGAGGCCGGGCCCGAACTCCAGGAGCTTGCCGGGCGGCGCTTCCTCTACAAGAACGACGGCCAGAACCCCAGCGCGTCCTTCAAGGACCGGGGCATGGCCAGCGCCATGAGCTACATCCGCCATCTCCTGGACTCGGGGGCCATGGACGAGATCCTGGCGGTCTGCGCCTCCACCGGGGACACCTCGGCCTCGGCGGCGCTCTACGCAAGCTACCTCTCCCCCCGGGTGAAATCCGCGGTGCTCCTGCCCCAGGGCAAGGTCACCCCGGCCCAGCTCTCCCAGCCCCTGGGCAGCGGCGCGGCGGTCTTCGAGATCCCCGGTGTGTTCGATGACTGCATGAAGGTGGTGGAGGCCCTGGCGGACCGCTACAACGTGGCCCTCTTGAACTCCAAGAACGCCTGGCGCATCCTGGGCCAGGAGTCCTACGCCTACGAGATCGCCCAGGACCTGGACTGGGACACGGAAAACCTGGCCGTGTTCGTGCCCATCGGCAACGCGGGGAACATCACGGCCATCATGAGCGGCTTCATGAAATTTTACCGGG
>JAHJUF010000088.1 GCA_018829095.1 Pseudomonadota bacterium
CCTGCTATCATGCTGAAGGCCGAACTTTTCGACAAGCGCATCGCGTTCATCACCGGCAAGGGCGGGGTGGGCAAGACCACTGTGGCCGCGGCCCTGGCCTTTGCCGCCGCCGCCCGGGGCAGGAAGGTCTGCCTGGTGGAGGTGGGCCCATCGCCCAACCTGCGCTACATCTTTGGCAAGGAAATCCCCTTGTACCGGGAAACCCCCGTGGGCATGGGGGTCACCGTGCTGACGCTGGAACCCTACAAGGCCCTGGAGGAATATGCGGGACTCCAACTCCGCATTCCCGGCGCGGCCCGGATGATCCTGAACAACCGGGTGATCCAGTATTTCATGCAGGCAGCCCCCGGGTGGCGGGAACTCATCACCGTGGGCAAAATCTGGGACATGCAGGAAACCGAGTCGGGCCGCAAAAAACCCCACTACGACATGCTGGTGGTGGACGCCCCGGCCACGGGCCACGGCCTCTCCTTCCTCCGGGTGCCGGCGGTGTTCATGAACATCATCAAGTTCGGCCGCATGCAGGGCCAGACCTTTGATGTCCTCGCCATGCTCCAGGACCCGGTGCGCACGGCGGTCCACGTGGTGACCCTGCCGGAGGAGATGCCTGTCAACGAGGCGGTGTACCTGCGGAAGACCGCGGAAAACGTCCTGGGCATGCACTTCGGAGCCACCTTTGTGAACGGCGTGTACCCGCCCTTTTGCGAGGACGGGGAAGAGGAAAGCCTCTGCCAGCGCTTAAAGAACGATGCCGGGGCCCTGGAAACGCTGAACCGTTCCTTTCCGGACCAGGGCAAGGCCCTGTGGCAGGCGGCTGAAAGCCGCCGGGTCCGGGCGGCCCTGTCGGATCAGTATCTGGCCATGGTCCGGGAAAAGGTGGGGGAACCGGTCATCCCCATCCCCCATTTCTACCCCGGCCGGGTGGATGCGGACGGCATCCGGGACATGGCCGATATCATAGGCCGGGCCGTGGAGGAGGACGCCTCATGAGCTTTTCCCGGCTCCTGGCCGAAAAGAAGATCGTGGTGTGCTGCGGGTCCGGGGGGGTGGGCAAGACCACGGTCTCGGCGGCCCTGGCCCTGGCCGGAGCCATGGCGGGCCGGAAGGTCCTGGTGTGCACCATCGATCCGGCCCGGCGCCTGGCCGACTCCCTGGGCCTTTCCTCCCTGGGCAACGAGGAGATGAGGATCCCCGACGAGGCCTTTGCCGGGGCGGGCATCCAGCCCGGGGGCGAGCTGTGGGCCATGATGCTGGACGCCAAGCGCACCTTTGACGAACTCATCCACCGCATCGCGCCCAGCGAGGAGACCCGGGATCGCATCCTGGCCAACGCCTTCTACCAGAACGTCACCACCGCCCTGGCCGGGAGCCAGGAGTTCTCCGCCATGGAGAAGCTCTATGTGCTGGCCACGGAGGAGGATTGGGACCTCATCGTCCTGGACACGCCGCCCACGCGCCAGGCTCTGGATTTCCTGGACGCGCCGGGCAAGATGACGGCCTTTCTGGACGCCAGGGTCATCCAGTGGTTCGTCACGCCCTACCTCAAGGCCGGCAAGGCGGGGTTCAAGTTTTTCAACCGGAGCGCCAAGGTCATGTTCCGGGTCCTGGAAAAGGTCACGGGCTACCAGACCCTGGCGGACCTGGCGGACTTCTTCCTGGTGTTCGAGGGCATGTACGACGGTTTCCGGGCCCGGGCCCAGAAGGTCCGGGAACTCATGGCCGATCCGGCCACGGCCTTTCTCCTGGTCGCCTCCCCCCAGTCCCCGTCGCTCCTGGAGGCCCGGTACTTCCTCCAGAGGTTGAAGGACGAGGGCATGCCCCTGGGGGGCGTGGTGTTCAACCGGGTCCACTTTTCTCCCACGGACCTCACATCCGAACAGGTGGCCTATATGGGCGGCAAGGCCCTGGATGCCATGCCGGAATATGCCTCGGCCATCCGGGCCCTGGTGAACAACCTGCGCCTCTTCATCCTCCTGGCCGAGGCGGACAAACGGTCCATGAACCGTTTCCTGGCCGAGGACAACTGCCTCAACGTCACCAACGCCCGCATCCCCTTCTTCCCCTCGGATGTCCACGATCTGGCCGGCCTGGCCGAAATCCGCG
>JAHJUF010000089.1 GCA_018829095.1 Pseudomonadota bacterium
CGTAGAGGCTCCGCCATTTCGTTTAGCCCGTTTGGTTCCGTGGTTGCTCGTCCTGGGCATTGCCCTGCTTTTTGCCGCCACCTGCTGGAGAGCTTATAGCGAATTGCCGAACACCTACGACGAGTACGACATCCTGCACCCAGCCTCGGATTTTCTGAAGGGTGTGGACCTTCCCCTTGGCAAATACCCTCCCTTTTCCTTCCTGTTTTACGCCCTGTTCCTGTTCCTGTTCCATGGGGTTGGCATCGATATGCTGGCAGTGGGCAGGGTAGTCAACCTGGGCCTGCTGCTTTTGAACCTCTTCCTGTTTTACCGGGTTTCCCTGTCATATCTGGGGCGCAACTGGGCGCTGATGTCTGTTTTCCTGTTTGCGAGTACGCCCCTGGTTGTTTTTTCGGGGGTTTTCGTCAAGACCGAGGGGCTGCTCATCTCGGAAACCCTCGCTTTGATGCTGTGCCTGAATTGGATGTACGAGGGGAAGGCAACGGTCTGGACGACCATTTTTTCGGGCGTCCTATGCGCGGTGGGAATGACGACTAAATACGCCTTGATGCTACCGGTAATGTATGTTTTGGCGACGGTATATTTGTATATGGTCAAGAAAAAGGAAAAGCGTATATTTTTTCATTATTCTCTTTTCGCTTTGATTTTCATAATAATGATCGTGACAATATGGCCAAATTTCGTTGAATATATCCTTAGTTGGCGAAAAGTCAATTCTTCTGACCCTTATTTCATTAGCAGCCCTTCCGTCCTGATGGCGGTGGATGAGCTCTGGGCCTTTCCTTATGGGAGGTACAGCTACGCCTTCTGCCTGCTCATTCCCTTTTCCGTTGGGCCTCTGGTTTACGTTCTTGGTTTGCTTTCGTTTGGAAGGTGGAAATCACTGCCAGTAGTGCCCGTGCTGGCCTTTGTTTCCTTTTTTTTGTGTTTTCTGATAGTCGTCAACCTGACTCTGCTAAGAGTCTTTTGGATCTATACCTTGCTGTCTCCCATGGTGGTGCTGCTTGCAGTCATGAGGCTGAAATTTCTGTTCTGCTCGGATTCGATCTTGAAGAAGCGTCTTTCGATCCTGCTTATCACAATGATGCTGATTCTGACACCTTCCAAGGCAATGTCCATCATTGATTTTGTTCATACGTTTTCAGCACTACAAATTCCAATAAAAATAGATAATTATTCCGGAAAAGCCATCAAAACCATGGCCATTATATATAATGAGTCCTCCATAGCCAATGGAATCAACCCTGATGACCCCGCAGGTGACTTTTTGAAAATAAATCCGGACATAGCCATTGTATCAGACACGTATTTGTTAAATTTTTGTAAGTATAGGCGCAACCCCATCTACCAAAAGCAATGTGAATTTTTTCATAGGCTCATCAGTGGGGGTTATGAATATGAGGTCGTTACTTTGTTGAGGGACAGAAATAAATATAGCGGCCTTTTTCCAGGCAAGGATTTGTCTCCCACTATTTATTTGGTTTACAAAAAAGGGGAGGAACTGCATTTTTCGCCGTAGCAGATCGTTAAAAAAGTCTGCCAGATAGCTTGATCTTGCTTAAGGTGCGATAATATATCATACAATTGTCTATAACAATCCGGGACATCCGCCGGGTTTCGGAAGGAAAGACCCATGGTGCAGAAAATCGCGCTCCTGGCCCTGGCCGGATCCCTGGGGACCCTGGCCCGGTACGGGCTGGCCGGGGTGGTCCAGCGGGCCACGGGGGCGTCCTTTCCCTGGGGAACCCTGGTGGTGAACCTTTTGGGCTGCTTCCTGGCCGGGCTCTTGTGGGTCCTTTTCGAGAGCCGGTGGCCTGTTTCCGGCCAGACCCGGGCCGTGGTCCTGGTGGGTTTCCTGGGCGCCTTCACCACGTTTTCCGCCTACATCCTGGAAACCGGGAACCTGGCCCGGGGCGGCGAGTGGCTCCACGCCGCCGCCAACCTGGGCCTCCAGAACGTCCTGGGCATCGTGGCCCTCATGGCCGGAATAGCCCTGGCCCGCCTTGTGTAAGGAGATCCTGCCATGACCCTGCCACCGGAATCCTGCCTGTTGAGGATTTTCATCGGAGAGAGCGACCGCGCGGGCCGCAAGCCGCTTTACGAGGCCATCGTGGAGGCGGCCCGGGCCCGGGGACTGGCCGGGGCCACGGTGCTGAGGGGCATCCTGGGCTTCGGGGCCAACAGCCGCATCCACACGTCCAAGGTCCTTCGCCTGTCCGAGGACCTGCCCGTGGTGGTGGAGATCGTGGACGCCGTGGAGAAGATCGAGGCTTTCCTGCCCGAGTTGGACAGGATGATCGCAGAGGGCATGGTGACCCTGGAAAAGGTCCGGGTCATCACCTACCGCCACAACTCGTCCAAGGGGAACCCGGTCACGGAAATGTGATACCCGGCTTGGGTCACATCCCGGCCAGGGCGGCCCGGGCCCCGGAGTGGCCGGGGTCGATGGCGAGGGTCTTTTGGTACCAGGCCCGGGCGTCGGACATCCGGCCCTGGGAGCGGTACAGGTTGGCTAGGCGGAAGGCGGCACTCGCCATGGGGGAAAGGGCCAGGGCCCGGCGGAACGCGGCCTCGGCCCGGGCCGCATCGCCCAGGCTGGCCCGGGCCACCCCCAGGTCGTTCCAGGCCTGGGCGTAGCCCGGTTCCAGGGATACGGCCGTGATGAGGTGCTTTTCCGCCTCCAGGGCCCGGTCCAGGGCGTACAAGACCCGGCCCAGGTTGGCGTGGGCCTGGGCGAACCGGGGCCGGATGGCCAGGGCGGCCCGGTATTGCTCCACCGCCTCCGGGAGGCGGCCCCGGTCGGCCAGCAGCGCCCCCAGGTTGTTGCGGCCCTGGGCGAATCCGGGGTCGAGCTTTACCGCCTCCTCCAGGTGCCCCAGAGCCTCGTCAGGCTGGCCCATGCGCCACAGGACCATGCCCAGGTTGCCGTGGGCGTGGGCGAACCGCGGGTTTTCGGCCAGGGCCTTTTCGTATTCCCCGGCCGCCTCCGCCAGCTTTCCCTCCCGCCCGTAGGCGATCCCCAGGTAGTGCCGGGCTTCCCAGTTCTCCCCCGTGGTTTCCAGGGTTTTCGCAAATAGGGTATGGGTGTCTTTCCAGTCCCCGATACGCGCCAGGGAAGCTCCGGCCAGGAGCGCCAGGCCCAGGCCCAGGGCCACGGCCAGGGGTTTTCCAACCCCGGGCCGCCGTTGGGCCAGCTCCGCCGCTCCCCAGGCCAGCATGAGGAAAAGCCCGATCTGGGGCACGTAGGTGAACCGGTCCGCATGGGCCTGCATCCCGGCCTGGGTGATGCCGATGACCGGCGTGAGGGTCCCCAAAAACCAGAACCATCCCGTGAACAGCCAGGGCTGTTTCCGCGCCCGGACCAGCACCCCGGCCGTGACGGCTGCGAGCACCGCGGCCGAGGCAAGAACCGCCGGGGAGGTCCAGGAGTAATAGGGGTAGGGGTAGGGCAGGGCCAGGCCCGTGGGAAGGAAGGTCTGGCCCAGGTACGCGCCGTAGGAGGCCATGGCGTTGGCCAGGCGGCCGGAAAGGGGGATGGCGTCCGCCGAGGCGAAGGCCCCCCGCCGGGCCGCCACCAGCACATTGGCCCAGGCCGCCAGGCCGCAAATGGCCAAAAAGGGGAGTTTTTCCAAGGCAAGAAACCCGGCGCGCCGCATTCCTGCCCGGGTTCGGAGAGCCCCGGCGTCCAAGCGGTTCAGGGGCCAGTAGTCCAGGAGCAGGAGGAAAAAGGGCAGGGTGACCAGCATGGGCTTGGCCATGAGCCCCAGGGCGCAGCAGAGGAGCGCCGCAAGATACCAGCCCCACGACCGGGCTTTTACGTAACGGAGGTACGCTCCCATGGCCAGGAACCAGAAAAAGGCCATGAGCACGTCCTTGCGCTCCGTGATCCAGGCCACGGACTCCACCCGCAGGGGATGCACCGCGAACAGGGCCGCCACCAGAAACGAGGGCCAAAATACGCCGGTGAGGCGGGAAAGGAGCAAAAACAGGATGGCCGCGTTGGCCGCGTGGAAAAGCACGTTGGTGAGGTGATAGCCCGTTGGGTTCAGCCCCCACAGGGCGTGGTCCGCCATGTAGGAGATCCAGGTCACCGGAAGCCAGAGGTCCAGGGGGGTGGTGAGGGAAAAGGCGTCCCGGACGTGGTCCACGGAAAAGCCCTGGACCACCGGGTTTTCGAACACGTAGTCCGGGTCATCCAGGTAAATGAAGCCGCAACGGATCGAGGGCAGGAACACCAGGGCCGTGAGGAGCGCCAGGGCCAGGGCTATGGCCATGGCAAAAACGGGCTTTTTCCGGTCCAGGCCCGGGTTTCGGCCGGAGGGGAATGTCATTTCCGGATGCCCAGGCCCACCAGGAACACCGGGGCGAGCATGCCGGCCCAGTCCAGGCCCGGGCGCATCTTGGTGTAGGCCTTGCCCTTGGCCGGGTAGCGTTTGGAGGTGGGCACCTCCCGGGTCTTGTAGCCCAGCTTGAGGAGCTTCATGAGGAGGTAGACCTCCAGCTGGTAGTGGTCGAGCCAGGGCTGGTCCAGGCGGATGCGGGGGTCGGAGAGCACGGAGACCTTGAGCGCCCGGAAGCCGTTGGTGCTCTCCGTGACCCGGCGCAGAGTCAGGGCCGTCACCAGGGCCGGGTGGAGCCGGGTGGCGAATTTCCGGTACAGGGGCATGTCCCCCATGTCCTTGCGGTCCAGGAACCGGGAGCCCATGACGAAATCCGCGTCCTCGTTGCAGATGGGCTCTAGGAGCCGGGAGACCTCCCGGGGGTCGTCCTTGCCGTTTCCCGCGATGACCACGGCGATGTCGAAGTTTTCGGCCCGGGCCAGGTTGTATCCGGCCCGGATGGCGGCTCCCACGCCCAGGACCGCCCCCAGGGAGAGGACCCGGGCCCCGGCCTCGGCAGCCACCTGGGCCGTGGTGTCCGTGGATCCGTCGTCCACCACCAGGACTTCATCCACCACATCCCGGGGCACGGCGGAAACCACGCCTCCGATGCGGTCCTCCTCGTTGTAGGCCGGCGCGATGAGGATCACCCGGCGGTTCTTGTACATCAGCATCCCTCCGAAAATTCCGGTGCGTTGCCGAAGACCGGAATGATTTTTCCGCACAGAGGGCAGAGCAGGGCCCCGGGGTCCCGGACCTTGAGCACCTGCCCGGCCCGGCACACCCATCCCCTGGACCGGGCCGGGTTTCCGGCCACCAGCCGGTGGGGCGAGACGTCCGTGGTGACCACCGACCCGGCGGCCACCATGGCAAAGGCCCCCACCCGGACGCCGGGAAGGATCACGGCCCCGGCCCCGATGCTGGCCCCTTCCTCCACCACCGTGGAACAGAGCCAGGCGGACTTTCTCTTGTAGCGGGCAACCACTTCCGGGACGCCCAGGCGGGGGCTCCGGGGCAGGCGGTCGTTGGTGAACACGGCTCCGGGCCCCACGAAGGCTCCGGCCCCGATGCTCACGCCCTCCCAGAGCATGACCCCGTTCTTGATGGTGGCGTTGTCCTCCACCACCGCCCCGGACTCGATGAACACCTGTTCCCCCACGTTGACGTTTTTGCCCAGCCGGGCCTTGGCCATGACATGGGAAAAGGCCCAGATGCGGGTGCCTTCCCCCACCTGATCGCTCTCACACAGAGCCAGGGGATGGACAAAGCAGTAGGGCTTTTCCGTGGGGGAGTGTTCTTGTTCAGGAAAAAGATAGACACCATTCCTGGGCAAAATCCCCTTTCCCCATTCGATGTCAAAGGGGGCAAGGAGTCCTTCCTCTGTTTCTCTTAGAATTCCACAAATGGCAGCGAAGACAGCGGGAAATGCATCCCTGTTTCTTAATTCCATATTGTTAACCATTTCATCCGAGAAATGACTGTATGGAATCAGTGATCCACCGTATCTTTTTAGAATATTAGCCAATTGCTTCTGTCTGTGAATCGTATATTTATTAGGACTTGTCGGTTCCGCCGGGTCTGCCCAATCTTTTTTGTTTTTCAATCTCTCATAATTTCCCCTCATGATTCCTCTTTTCGCGGTCCGAAAGGCCGCCATGCAGGTTTTCTTTGGGAAGGGGGTTTGGGGGAAACCCTTTCTTTTTC
>JAHJUF010000090.1 GCA_018829095.1 Pseudomonadota bacterium
CAAAAAAGGTTTCCCCACAGAACTTGAAATTTTTTTTGGGAATCCCGCGTGAACCGCGCCCGGAAAACCGGTATCCTGGGGGGAACCTTCGACCCCGTGCACCTGGGGCACCTCCGGGCGGCCGAGGAGGCGGCCGAGGCCCTGGGCCTGGATGAGCTGGTGTTCATCCCCAGCGCCACGCCGCCCCACCGGCCCAACGCCCCCCGGGCGTCCGCCGAAGACCGCCTGGAAATGGCCCGGCTGGCCGTGGCCGGGCGGCCGGGGTTTTCCGTGTCCGGCCTGGAGGTGGCCCGGGGCGGGGCGTCCTATTCGGTGGAAACCCTGGCTGCCCTGGAACAAGAGCGGCCGGGGGAGGAACGCTGGTTCCTGGTGGGCACGGACGCCTTTTTGGATATCCACGCCTGGCGGGACTGGGCCCGGCTCTTTTCCCTGGCCCACTTCGCGGTCATGACCCGGCCGGGCCCGGACCCGGAACTCGCGGGCCTGGGGGCTGTGGAGCGCTACATGAAGGACCGCCTGGCCAAAGCCAAAATTTTCGTCCCGGCAAAGGACGAGGGCTGGACCCACGTGGAGACCGGCAGGCGGCTGGTTTTCACGCCCATCCGCTCCCTGGACATCTCCGCCACCCTCGTCCGGAGTCTTTTGGCTGAAAACCGGAGCGTCCGCTACCTGGTGCCGGACGCGGTCCTGGATTATATTGAACATCGGAAACTGTACGGAAAAAGCCCGGGAAGCCGGGAACGACAGAAAGGAATCCATCCGGATTGAAACCTTCCAACAAGGCAGTGCAGCCATGACCCCAGCCGCGAAACCCGGGATTCCCCTGGAAATCCAACCCTTTTTTGAGGCTGTGGCCGAACGCAAGGGCATGGGCCTGGTGGCCCTGGACATCCGTGGCAGGAGTTCCGTATCGGATTTCCTCGTCATCGTGAGCGCCCGGTCCACCCGCCAGGCCATAGCCATGGCCGAGCACATCGTTGACTTTATGGCCGCCCGGAAGAAGAAGCCCCTGGGCAAGGAGGGCCTGGAAACCGGCCAGTGGGCCCTGCTGGACTTCGGGGACGTGGTGGTCCATGTTTTCTACGAGGTGGTGAGGAGCTTCTACGACCTGGAAGGCCTGTGGGCCGACGTCCCGCGCATCCGCCCGGAACCTTCCTCCAACGAAGCGCGAAAGGACTCCCCGGACGAGGAGGATGAGGACGGGGAGAACCCCGAGGACGAGGACGAAGACGGGGAGAACCCCGAAGAGGACTGATCCATGGGGTGGAAGGCAAAAGGCGGCCGGAAACCGAATGTGGGAACCGAATGAGTCTTACCCAGAAGCCGTTTGAAATGATTGATGATTTCGTCACCGGCCAGCCGGTGCCCCTGGTGGGGGCCGAGGAGAACCGCCAGGCCCTGGCGCGCTTTCTGGTGGAGGAAAAGGGCTTTGCCAGGGAGGATATTGAGGTGGACGCGCCCCTGGCCTTTTCCGTGGACGGCCAGCCCCACGAGTCGTGCCTGGATCTGGTGGTGTCCATGGCCGGCCGCCGGGTCCTGGTGGTCAAGGTGGCGGCGGCATCCCTGGGTTCCCGGGAGCGCGAAGCCGTGGCCGCCGCCCGCCTGGCCGAAGGCGGGCCCGTTCCCCTGGCCGCCGTGTCCGACGGTGCCGACGCCATCCTCCTTTCCACCGCCACCGGCAAGGTGGTGGCCCAGGGCCTTGCCTCCCTGCCGGACCCTGCCCGGGCCCTGGAACTGGCCCGCTCCGAGCCCCTCCCCCTCCTGGAAGGCCCCCGCCTCCGGGCCGAGCGCCTCATCTTCCGCTCCTTTGACGCTGACAACGTGAACGTGGCCCGAAGGATGGATAGGGAAGAGTAGCCCGGGCCCTCCTTGGAAAAACTCTCCGAGCCTATCCCCCCTTTTTCAAAGGGGGAATCCTGTCCGAGCCACACACCAAAAAGACCTCCCTTTTGAACTCGCCCTAAACGGAGAAGCAGGAATCTTGGGGGAAGGGCCGCTACTTTTTTCGGGAGGCCCGGAACTCGGCCAGGCGGTCTAAGAGCTTGTCCAGAAGGGCCTGGGGATAGAGGCTCCCGGCCATCTGGTTCCACAGGGGGCGGGTGGTGGTTTTCAAAGCCGCCATGTCCCCGGGGGTGGGTTCCACCCGAATCAGTCCGTAAGCGTACAGGGCTTCCAGGCATTCCTGATTGTCCCTCCGCACGGCCTCGCAGATCTGGGCGGTGAGGGCTTCCTGGCGGGCCAGGAGTTGGTTCCGGTAGGTCACGGGCAGGGCCCGCCAGGCGGAGAGAGTCACCACGATGGCCGACGGGCTGTAACGGATTTTCATGGGATTGATGTACCGGATGCGGTTGTGGAGCTGGGCCCCCACCACCCAGATGGCCGGTCCGATGGCCGCATCCGTATTGCCCTGGCGCACCCAGGAGGACACCTCGGTCACCCGCACCGAGATCGGCTCCGCTCCCAGGCGCTGGAGAAGGGCTTTCTCCAGTTCCCCCTGCCAGGTGATGAAAGGCACCCCGGAAAAATCCTCCACCCGGGCCATGGGGCGGTCCGAGGAAAGGACCTGGTCGAAATCCTGGTCCATCCAGATGAGGAGGAAGTAGCCGTTCTTCTCCATGACGAGGTCGAAGTCGTCCTTCATGGCGGCCTTGATGTGGTCCACCTCCTCGTAGTTCTCGAAGAGGAAGGGAAGCTGGACCACATTCATTTCCGGGCACAGGATGCCCGCCCCCAGGCCTGCGAGCCCCGCGCCCTGGAGCATGCCCGAGGCCATCTTGGCGATGACTTCCTCGTCGTCCCCCAGGACCCCGCCGTAAAAAACCTTGATGTGCAGGTTCCCGTCCGTGATCTCGTCCACCGCCGGAAAGGCGAGTTTCTTGACGTGACGGGCCCAGCCGATGTCTTCGATGGCCATGGTCCCCACTTTCCACAACCAGGTCTCGGCCCCGGCGGCCGGGGAGCAAAGGGCTGTCAGGAAAAGGAGAAGGGCTACCAGGGCTCTTGGTGCGGACATGGGGTTCCTCCGGGAACAAAGGGATGCCGGGCCCCCGGAATCCGGCGCCGCGTCCGGCGTTTCCGGGATATTCAACCTATCATTATCCATCTTAATCCAGGTGCAATGTCAATGCAAATCCCGTGGTCCGCCGCCCCCCCCGCCCTGCCCGCCCCCCGTTTCCCGAATGCCGCTCAACGGCCATTTCCCTTGACAGCCCTTCCGGCCCGGTGATAGACGGATACCGGCTTCAGGCACGTAGCTCAGGGGGAGAGCGCTACCCTGACACG
>JAHJUF010000091.1 GCA_018829095.1 Pseudomonadota bacterium
CAGGACCGTGAAGAGCCCCAGCTCGTAGGCCGTGAGCACCACCCGGCTCCGCTGGAATCCCATGGTCAGGTGCATGATGCGCCCCAAGGCCTCGAATTTCTTCCCGGTGGACAATTCCATGAAAGGCTCCTTTCTATCCGCTCCGTTTCCCCGTGACCCGCTCCACCACCACCCGCAGCACCGCCACCTTGTCCACGTCCTCCGGGGACATGGGGAGGTCGCCGGCACCCATTTTCCGGGCGATCTTGGTGAGGGCCCGCATTTTCATGGCCGGGTCCGTGACCTCGTGGATGGTGCCGAAGCCGATGACGCTGTAATAGCGCATGGAGAAACCGCAGGCCGAGGATGCGGGAAGCGTTTCGTGGCCCCCGTCCACCTCGAAACAGACCAGGCGGTTCTTGCGCAGGATCTCCATCTTCAGGCCCTCGGGGGCGGTGTGGAGATACAGGGAGTGGCTGTCGTAGGCGAAGTTCATGGGCACCACATAGGGCTGGTCGTTCATGGATAGCCCCAGGCGGCACACCGTGGCCCGGTTCAGGATGGCTTCCAGGTCCCCGGGGTCCAGGATTTCCTTTTCCTTGCGTCGCACCTTCGGGCTCCTCGCGGGAGAGGGGGTATCAGAGGCCGGGAAATTCGGCCGCGCCGCCCGGAACCGTTGCGCCCCGGAGCGGGTTGGTCCACAATGAGAGGCTCCAGTCGGTTATTGTAGGACCCCTTCGCCGGGATTGCAATGCCAAGCCAGCCCCAGCCCTTTCGGGACCTGAACGGTTTTTTCCGGGAAACCTTCGGGTGCCGGGTGCACAAGATCGCCCTGGATGCCGGGCTTTCCTGCCCCAACCGGGACGGCACCCTTTCCCATGGCGGCTGCGCGTACTGCAACGCCCGGGGTTCGGGCACGGGCGCGGCGGCCGCCGGGCTTTCCATCGCCCAGCAGGCGGCCCGGGCCAAGACGTATCTCGCCCGCCGGTTCAAGGCAAAGAAGTTCATCGCCTATTTCCAGTCGTACACCAACACCCACGCCCCCCTGGAAACGCTGGCCCGGCTATGGAACGAGGCCCTGGCCGGCCCGGACGTGGTCGGCATCTCCATCGGCACCCGGCCCGACTGCGTTCCCGACCCGGTTCTGGACCTTTTGGCCAAAACCGCCGCCGGCCGCATGGCCTGGCTGGAGTTGGGCCTCCAGAGCGCGAACGACGCCACGCTTTCCCGGATCAACCGGGGCCACACAGCCGCCTGCTGGACCGATGCCGCGTCCCGGGCCCAAAGCCGGGGACTTTTGGTCTGCGCCCACGTGATCCTGGGCCTCCCCGGCGAAAACCGCCAGGACATGCGCCGGACCGCCGAATTCGTGGCCGCCTCTGGCGTGGAGGGCGTCAAGATCCACCTGCTGTACGTGGTGCGGGGAACGGAAATGGAGAGGATGCACCAGGCCGGGGAATTCCAATGCCTGGAACAGGAGGAGTACGCGGACGCGGTCTGCGACTTCCTGGAGCGGCTCCCCCAAAAAACCGTGATCCAGCGCCTCACCGGCGACCCCCACCCCTCCGAACTCGTGGCCCCGGCCTGGTGCCAGGACAAGGCTGGGGCCCTCGCCGCCATCCGGGCAAGGCTGGCCGAAAAAAACACCTGGCAGGGGAAGCGCTACCCTGGGGAATCCAGACCGCCGGGCGATTTTTGAAAAACGGGGAACAACCGCAGATCACGCAAATTGCACAAACTAAGGTTCATCCGGCGGAGGCGTACCTGGCTTTCAAGACGGGACGGTTGCTGAAAGCGGCCTGGACAGCCCCCCCTTTGAAAAAAGGGGGGGCTGCTTCAACCGCTTCCCTGATCCTGCACCGGGCCGCCAACCCCCGCGCCCCGCAATCCGCGCCCAAAGCCCGGTGGACGCAGGGGGCCGGATGCCTTATGATGCAAATACAGATGGACCGGGGGGATTGGCCCCGGCTGCGGGGCAAAGCGCGAAAGCCCCCTGGTTCGCTTTGCCTTTTTTATCTTTTCCCACCTGCGTAATCTGCGGATTTTTTTGCTTTTTCATGAGCAGGAGCCCATGATTCCCATACCCCCCGACATCAGCCTGGATGAAAACGAGCTCAGCTTTGAATATGTCCGGGCCTCGGGGCCGGGGGGGCAGCACGTGAACAAGGTGTCCACCGCGGTCCAGCTCCGGTTCGACGCGGCCAACTCCCCCAGCCTGACGCCGGACGTGAGGCGCAGGCTCATCCGTCTGGCCGGGAGCCGGGCCACCAAGGAGGGCGGGATCATCATCTCCGCCAGCCGGTTCGCCTCCCAGAAGCAGAACCGGGAAGACGCCGTGTCCCGGCTCGTGGACCTGGTGGCACGGGCGGCGGTGAAGCCCAAGTACCGCGTGAAGACCCGGCCCTCGTTCTCGGCCCGCAGGCGGCGCATGGACGAGAAGCGCCAGCGGTCACAGAAAAAGGGCCTGCGCAAAACCGTTTCCCTTGACTGACGCCGCCCCGAACCCGGCGGCGGGGAGAACCCATGAAAACAGGCACGACGCTCCTTCCGGCCCTTCTGGCCCTGTTCGCGGTAACGGCCCTGACGGCCTGCAAGGGGAGTTCCGGCCCCTCGGCCAGCGCGATCAACTGGGTCACGGACTACCAGGCCGGTCTGGAAAAAGCTCAGAAAACCGGCCGCCCGGTCCTGGTCTTCTTCACGGCCGAATGGTGCGGCTACTGCACCCGGATCAAGAAGGAGGTCTTTGCCCAAAAGGAAGTGGGCACGGCCTCGGAAAAGCTGGTGAACATCTGGGTGGACGTGGATGAAAACCGCCAGCTGGCAGGAGAATTCGGCATCCGGGGCATCCCCGCCCTCATCTTCCTGGACCCCGAGGGCAAGGTCCTGGGCCCCTACAACGGCCCCCGGAACCCCGGGCCGATCATAACCGCCATGAACGAGGTGACGGCGAAGTATCCGTGAGGACGGGGCGATTCCGGTCCGGCAGCCTGACGGTCCGCCGCCATTATCCCCTTCCCCCGCTGTCCCCCGAAATCGTGTGCAAAACCCCGGGTGGCGTGGTATAGCTGTATTCGTCGGGCTCCGGAGACTTCCGAGCCTGCCCGGCCGATCTTTCCCGGCGGTCCTGCCGGTCTTTTTCCATATTCCGATTATCCGTCCCTGCGCCGCGTCCCTCCCTTCCCCCGGGCGCGGTCCCGGTTTTCCTTGGCGTTCTATTTGGAAAGGAGATTCCCATGCCCAAGAATTTCAAGTGCTGGCCGGATGGATGGCCCAAAAGCATCCAATACCCCGAGATTCCGGTGCACCGGCTCCTGGAACTGACCGTGGAGCGGGTCCCCAACCGCATCGCCATGATCTTCGGGGGC
>JAHJUF010000092.1 GCA_018829095.1 Pseudomonadota bacterium
AGGATGTGGCCAAGGCCCTGGGCATGACCAAGGGCAACATCTACCGCTACGCCAAAGGCAAAAAAGACCTCTACGAAAAGACCGTGGCCTGGGCGCTTTCCCGCTGGCAAGGCCAGGTGGCCGGGGCCGTGGCCGCTGAGATGGACCCCCGGCGGTGCTTCATCGTGCTGGCCAAAAGCGCGGTGCGCTACCTCTCCACGGACGACCGCCTGCGCCGGCTTCTGGCCCGGGACCCGGACATCTTCCCCATGTTCGCGGACCACGACCCCTACGGGGCCATCAACGCCGCCTCCGTGGCCATGATCCGCCGGGTGCTGGAGGAGGGCATGGAAGCCGGGGCGTTCAGGCCCGTGGACCCGCCAGCCACGGCCGAAGCGTTTTTCTCCGTGTACAAGATGCTCATCATCCGCGCCTACATCCGCGCCGAAGAGGCAGAGATGTGGACGGCGTTCAACGCCATTTTGGAGCTGCTCACCCAGGGACTCTACCGCAAACCCGAAACAGGGGAGGAACCGCCATGTCCGGAAAAATCCAGTACCTGAGCGAGGAATGGAGGGCCGAGGCCGAACGCCGCCTCAAGGCCGAAATCACCCCCGAGAAGATGAAGAACATGACCGCCTCCCTGGCCAATGTTTTCCATAACTGCCCGGATGGCAACGCCTGGTGGCTCTTTTTCGGCTACGAGAACGGCGAACTGGCCCGCCTCGAGGTGGGCCAGGGCGATCCCCCGGCCGCCGAGTTCACCGTGTCCGGAGACTACGACGTGTTCGCCCGCATCTCCCGGGCAGAGCTGGGCTCCCAGCGGGCCCTCATGACCGGCAAGCTGAAGCTCAAGGGCAACATGGTGAAAGCTCTAAAGCTCGCCTCGGTGGTGGACCGCCTGAACAAGGTGCTCGCCGGTATCGAAGCGGAGTATTGATCGCCTCACAACAGGCCGTCATCCCGGCGCAGGCCGGGATCCAGGTCTTTTGCAGCGTCTTGGAATAGCTGGATTCCGGCCTTCGCCGGAATGACGGTGCCGGTGGTTTCGGGACCTTTTTACGAGGCCATGCCTGTCGATTTTTCCCCAACCTCTCGGGAGGAACAGCCATGAACCAGCAAGACACCTATTTCATTGATTTTCCTGCCAGGGTGAAGGCCATCCAGGCGGGCATGGCCCAGCACAACCTGGACGTGTACCTGGGCAGCCGCCTGAGGACCACGAGCTGGGTCCTGGACGCCTTCTGCCCCTGGCGCAGCTTTGTGGTGATCCCGGCCGAGGGAATCCCCACGGGCTTCACCTTTGTCATCGACGCGGCCCGGGTGGCGGATGAGTCCTGGGTGGGCGAGGACAACGTCCGGGGGTTCGCGCCCATGGGCGGCCAGGACCAGATCGGCCAGATTTCGGAGTTCATTCTGGACCTGTTGCCCGGAGGCAAGGGCCGGGTGGGCATGGAAAGCGGCATGAGCAACTACCTGCCCGAGGGCTGGCTCACCCATTACGAGTACGAGCAGTTCTCCGCCGCCCTTTCCGGTTGCGAGCTGGTGAACGCCCATACCCTGGTGGACGAGCTGTCCCTCATCAAGGACGCGGGCACCATCGCCCGCTTCCGGGAGGCCTCCCGCCAGGTGGACGAGGGGCACAAGGCCGTGGCCGCGGCCCTTGCCAACGGCGGCTGGAAGGGCCTGACGGAAACCGAGGTCGCTGGCATCGCGGCGCTGGCCATGCGCCGGGCCGGGAGCGTGTGGGAATGGTCCTTCACCGGCGGCAACGAGATCGCCTCCGGCCCACGGACCGGCTATGCGGGCGGAGCCTGCACCCCGGCCACCCAACGGAAGCTCGCGGCGGGCGAGCCCCTCATGGTGGACATCCACTCCATGTTCAAGCTCTGCCTGGGGGACCACGCCCACAACTACCTCATCGCCCCGGCCACGGACCGCCAGCTCTGGCACGCGGACAACTTCGTGCGCATCGTCACCGCCACCCTGGGGGCTTACCGGGCGGGCATCTCCCCGGCCGACCTGGCCGAGGAGATGATGGGTCTGGCCGAGGACGGCGGGTTCGCGGACTACATGGTCCCCGGCTTTGAGCACGGCATCGGCATGATGGGCGACGAGTGGCGCATAGGCAAAAACGACGGTCCCTTCCCCTACTGGACCAACCCGGACCACGTGTACCTGGAAAACGAGGTCCTCATCTGCGCCATGCAGTACGCCTGCCCCGAGGACGGCGTGGGCTTCCGCTACGAAAACCCCATTGTGCTCAGCAAGGACGGCTGCGAGGCGCTTTCCAAGTATCCGCTGGGGGTGGATGTGGTGGAGTGAAAGGGGGGAGCGCCCGGGGAATGAGCCCCCCTTCCCAAGGGGGGGTGGGGGGGTTCGTCCGGGCGGGCAGGGTGGTGGCTTTTGGGAGGAGCTTCGGCGGCCCCACCCAAGCCCCCTTCCCCCCCTTGAAAAAAAAGGGGGGAAGCCGTGTCGGTTGGAAAAAGTGGCGCAGGGCCGGTAGAGAGAACGAGACCCGCCCTCCTCCGCACACACAAAAATGAATCCTTCCTCATGACGCAGCGCGTAACGTCCTGACCTCCCGGCTTTTTCCAATTGCAAAAAAAGAGCGTTTGCTCGTTTTTCTATTGACACAGCCAGGCCCTTTGTCCGATAAAAAGGTAACCGTTCGGTTGATCCCGGCGGCGCGGCCCGGGAATCCCCCCGGCCCAGGGACGTCCATCGAGGGAACATGAGCGTCATCCACATGGTTCGCCACGGCCAGGCCTCCTTTGGCAAGGAGAACTACGACCAGCTCTCCCCCCTGGGGATGCGCCAGGCCGAAATCCTGGCTGCCCGCCTGGACCGGGCCGGGCCGGAATTCGACAGCCTGTACGCGGGCAACATGGTCCGCCACCGGCAGACCGCCGCGCCCTTTGCCCGGATTTCCGGGGGCGAACCCCTGATCCAGTCCCATTTCGACGAGTTCGACGCCATGCCCGTGTGGAACAGCGAGATCGGCCGGCTGGTGTCCGATGACCCCGAAGCCGCGGCGGACCTCGCGCTCATTCCCACGGACTCCCGGGCCTTTGACCGGGTGTTCGGCAAGGTCATGATGCGGTGGGTGAAAGGCGACGTGGACCCCTCCGTGGCCGGGCAGTGGCGGGAGTTCACGGAACGGGTGCGCCTGGGCGTAAACCAGCTCATGGAGACCCACGGCAGCGGCAAGGACATTGTGGTGTTCACCTCGGCAGGGCCCATCGCCGCCACGGCCCGGATGGCCCTTTCTCTGTCCGACGAAAAAACCATGGAGATGGCGTTCCAGATCTGGAACGCCTCGGTGACCCGGTTCCGCTACGGCCCCCGGGGCATCACCCTCCTGGGATTCAACGAGGTCTCCCACCTGGAGGCCGAGGCTGACCCGGCGCTCATCACCATCCGCTGACCCGGCGCACGCCCGGGCCCCCGGCAGCGGCCGGGGAAGGAGGAACATGGACTTCACCGTTTCGGAAAAAATGCAGGCCGTGGTCTCCATGATGGAGGAGTTCGTGGACCGGGAACTCATCCCCATGGAATCCGAGTTCATGACCAAGAGCTTCGGGGAGATGGAACAGGAACTGGGAAAGAAGCGGGACATGGTGAAGAAGATGGAACTTTGGGCTCCCAACCATCCCGTGGAGCTTGGGGGCATGGGGCTTAGCCTCATGGAGCACGCCCTGGTGTCCGAGGCCCTGGGCCGCTCGCCGCTCGGCCACTACGTGTTCGGCTGCCACGCCCCGGACGCGGGCAACGTCGAGATCCTGCACCTCCACGGCACGAAAGAGCAGAAGGAGCGCTGGCTCCAACCCCTGGTGGACGGCAAGATCCGGTCCTGCTTTTCCATGACCGAGGTGGAGCTTCCCGGCTCCAACCCCACCCTCATGGACACTACGGCCGTTTCCGATGGGGACGACTACATCATCAACGGCCACAAGTGGTATTCCACGGCTGCGGACGGCTCGGCCTTCTCCATCGTCATGGCCGTCACCAACCCCGACGCGCCGACCTACTTCCAGGCGTCCATGATCATCGTGCCCACGGACAACCCGGGCTTCAACCTGGTGCGCAACATCCCGGTCATGGGCCATGCCGGGGACGGCTACTTCTCCCACGGCGAAGTCCTGTTCCAGAACTGCCGGGTGCCCAAGGCCAACCTCCTGGGCCCCGAGGGCCACGGCTTTGTCATCGCCCAGGAGCGCCTAGGGCCGGGACGCATCCATCACTGCATGCGCTGGCTGGGCATCTGCCGCCGGGCATTCGACCTCATGTGCCAACGGGCCGTGAACCGCATCATGGCCCCGGGCAAGACGCTCGCCACCAAGCAGATCATCCAGTCCTGGGTGGCCGAGTGCGCGGCCCAAATGCAGGCGGCCCGGGCCATGACGCTCCATGCCGCCTGGCGCATGGACACCGCGGGCCACAAGGAGGCTCGGGACGAGATTTCGGCCATCAAATTCTTTGTGGCCGCCACCATGGAGATGGTGGTGGACCGGGCCCTCCAGGTCCACGGCGGCCTGGGCATGACCGACGACACGCCCATCGCGTTCTTCTACCGCCACGAACGCGCGGCCCGCATCTACGACGGGGCTGACGAGGTGCACAAGGTGGCCCTGGGCCGGCGTATCCTGAAGACCTACGAAGGCCGAACGATAAAATGAAATGAGGGATAAGGGACGAAGGTGCTGCGGAAAGTCGTCATCCCGGCGAAGGCCGGGATCCAGGGTCTTTGTAACGCATGGAAAAGACTGGATTCCGGCCTTCGCCGGAATGACGGGGCCAGAGGGTTCCGGACTTATTGCATGACCATAACCCCTCGTCCTTCAATGGAAGGTTGACCATGCAGACCCTGGCCGAGTTCAAGAACCTCATCCACCTGTCCAAGCGGCAGATTTGCGAGGAGATCTTTTCCGAGAACGCGGACAAGATCAAGGTGAAGAAGCCCGAGCGGGTGGTGAAGAACCTGGCCAAAATCTTCGACGCCACCCTGTCCATTTCCAATGCCAAGGGCTTCCAGGCCATGAGCCTGCGGGACCTGTCCGAGGCCTCGGGGCTCTCCATGGGCGCCCTGTATTCCTACTTCACCAGCAAGGACGAGCTGGTGCATATGATCCAGGAGCAGGGCCGCCGGGTCACCACCCGGGTCCTCACCGAACACATAGAGGCTGTCCAGGGAGCCCTGGAGCAGTTGAGGGCGGTCATCGTGGCCCACCTCTACATCTCCGAGGTCCTGCAGCCCTGGTTCTACTTTTCCTACATGGAAGCGAAAAACCTCCCCAAGAAGCAGCGCAAGGAAGCCATTGTCAGCGAACTGGGCACGGAGAAGCTCATCAGCGACATCCTGATCCAGGGACAAACGCAAGGAATCTTCCGCCTGACCGACCCGGAGCTTTCCGCCGCCCTGGTCAAGGCCCTGCTCCAGGACTGGTACCTGAAACGCTGGAAATACCGCTCCCGGGACATTTCCGTGGAAACCTACGCGGGCACGGTCCTGGAATGGGTGGAGCGGTTCGTTCTGGTATAGAAGCTGTTTCATAACCTGTTTCGTCATGAAATGGAGCGAAAAGACCGAGGGCAAGGAAACCGGTAAAAAATCGCCGCAGGTTTGGCAGGGCCACGTTGAGGACGGTTTTTCGCCTGTTGACGCCGCCATCGGTTTTTGCAGCCCATCGTAATAGAACCAGGTTATGAAACAGCTTCTATCCATCCCTTTTTCCTTTCGGAGATGCACGCCATGACCCTGACCGACCAGGCCACGCCAGCCCGGGAGGGCGAGGAGCTTCCCGCCCGCCGGGTGGAGGCCTTTCTCAAGGAAAACATCCCCGGGCTTTCCGGAGAACTCGAAATCCTCCAGTTCCCCTCGGGCCACTCCAACCTCACCTACCTGCTGAAAATGGGGGACACGGAGATGGTGCTCCGGCGGCCCCCCTTTGGCCGGAAAGCCGCCACGGCCCACGACATGGGAAGGGAGTACCGGATTCTTTCGGCCCTGAAGCCCGTGTTCCCCTATTGCCCCCGGCCCCTGGCGTACACCGAGGACGAGGCGGTTCTGGGCGCTCCGTTCTATGTCATGGAGCGCCTCAAGGGGATCATCCTGAGAAAGGACCTGCCCCCGGAACTGGGCTTCACCCCGGAGCGGACCCGGGCCTTGTGCGAGGAACTGGTGGACCTCCACGCGAAGCTCCACAACCTGGACTACGAGGCTATCGGCCTTTCGGACTTCGGCAAGCCCGAAGGCTACGTGGAGCGCCAGATCCTGGGCTGGAGCAAACGATACCGCCAGGCCCTGACCCCCGACGCCCCGCCCTCCGAGGGCGTCATGGGATGGCTGGCGGCCAACATCCCCGCCGGCCCCGCCCGGGCCAGGGTGATCCACGGGGACTACAAATTCGACAACGTGATCCTGGACCCGGAAAACCCTTTGAAGATCATCGGCGTCCTGGACTGGGAAATGGCCACCATCGGCGATCCCCTCATGGACCTGGGCTCGTCGCTCGCCTACTGGGTCGAGGCCGGGGACGGCGAGGAGGCCGAGGCCATGCGCATGATGCCCACCAACGCCCCGGGCATGATGACCCGGGAGGAGATACTTACCCTCTACGCCGAAAAAACCGGCCTCCCGGTCCGCCCCTTCACCTTTTACCTCGTGTTCGGCATGTTCCGCCTCATGGGCATCGCCCAGCAGATCTACTACCGCTATTTTCACGGCCAGACCAAGGACAAGCGCTTCGGCATGTTCGTCTTCGCCGTCCACATCCTGGAAAAACAGGCCATGGAACTGATCCGGGAAGCGGGCTGAGGCAGGAGCCTGGGGGGAATCCTCCTCGATTCCCAGACGCCGGGAGGAGGCCGTGCCCGCGACGCCCCACAGACTCGCCTGGAGGGATTTCATGACCGCAAAAGGGGTGGAACAGCAAGCCTCCGGCACCGCCGTGGGCACCGCCTTTTTGAGGGCGCTGGCCCACAGGGAGTTCGGGGATGCCCGGCTGGGGCCGGACCGGTTGGCCCGGCATTTTCTTCCGGTCCACCTTTCCTTGCTGGTCCGCTTCGCCCGGAAAAGGACGGTTGCCCGGATCAAGCGCCGCGTTCCCCTGGGCATGTACGAATTCATGATGGCCAGGACCGCCTTTTTCGACGGCCTGTTCCTGGACGCCCTGAAAAACGGCACCCCCCAGATCGTCCTCCTGGGCGCGGGATACGACACCCGGGCGTACCGTTTCGCAGACCGCAACCAACGTTCCAGGATCATCGAGCTGGACATATCCACCACCCAGGCCAGGAAGCGCGGCTGCCTGAAAAGAGCGAAGATATCCATCCCGGGATGGGTGGCCATGGCCTCCATCGACTTCAACCGGGAGTCCATCCCAGCCGTCCTGGAAAAGGCCGGATACGACCCCGGGGCAAAAACCCTGTTCCTGTGGGAAGGGGTCAGCTACTATCTGGAGCCCGCCTCGGTGGACGCGACCCTGGAGGCGGTCCGGGCCAACACCCACAAAGAAAGCCTCATCGCCTTTGACTACGCGGCAAGGGTGCCCCTGGAACGCCTGGGCCAGGTCCACGGAGCCCTGGAACTGATCCGCTCCATGCAAAAAAGGCACCCCGGGGAAAAGACCCAATTCGCGGTGGGGGATGGGGAGATGGGGAGCTTCCTGGAACAACGGGGGCTTGCCATGAGGGAGCACTGGGATGACCAGGAAATGGCGGCCTCGTTCCTGTCTGATAAAAATGGCCCTCTCACCGGCCCGGTCACCGGTTTGCTGCGGTTCGTGACCGCCTCGCCCGCCTAAGGGCATCACGCAGCCCTCAGCATCATGATCCGTTTTCAGGCGATGGCCTCCCTTTTCAAGCCCCTGCAAAAAGCCCCGCCATCCCGGGCCGGGAACGCCCCTTCCTTCAGCCGGGAATTTTGACAACCGCTCTTTACGTGCACATCCTTCCCAGGGTTTCGTCGGCTTGCCTTTCACCGGCGGCGGACGCTTCGCCCCCCAAAGGCGAAGGCTTTGCACAGCCTGCCGGAGCAAGCCGCCGCCTTTGGGACATGGCTGTTGACGCAATCCGGTGAGAACCCCCAGCCCTGGCCGATGGATACTCCTTATCCAACACTCCAATGTGGCCTTCTGAAGAGAGGGATTTCGAATCTCCCCAAAAGGGATGATGATCCAGGTTGGGAAAAAACAGGTGGACGAGCAGGGCTTCCACCAAAAACCCCAAAGAAAGAGGAACGCCCCATGAAAAAGGGACTTGTGGTTTACGCATCCAGGACCGGGAACACCGGGAAAATTGCGGAGTTGATCGCCGAGGGCATGCGGTTTGGGGGCATGGAGGCCCAGGTGGCCGAGGTCAAGGAATTCCAGAACGAGGGCGGCCTCGCGGGGTTCGACGCCTACGTGTTCGGCGCCCCCACCTACCACGGCGACATGATGGCCTCCATGAAGACCTTCCTGTTCCTGGCCGAGAAGGCCCAGCTTTCCGGCAAGGCCGGAGGCTCCTTCGGGGCCTACGGCTGGAGCGGCGAGGCCATTGAACGCATTTACGGCACCATGAAGAACGTCTTCGGCATGGACATGGTGGGCGACGCCCTGCGCCTGAAGGACCCCGCCCTGGGCGGCGGCACCAGCATGGCCCAGGACTACGGCCGGAGCGTGGCCAAGAAGGTATTGGGGGAATAGCGTTTCCGGCTGGCCTGCTCCCCAAAAACTGGACCATTGATGTGTTAGAATCCCCCAATATTTGGAAGGAGGATTCTGATGAAAGGGACGCGGTTCAGCCAGGAGCAGATCATCGGGATTTTGAAGGAGGCGGAGTGCAAGGGCGGTACCATTGGGGATCTTTGCCGCAAGCACGGGGTTTCGGAGCAGACTTTCTATCGCTGGCGCCGGACCTATGGCGGGTTGTCGGTGAGCGAGGCCAGGCGGCTCAAGGATCTTGAGAAGGAAAATTCCCGCCTGAAGAGGCTTCTTGCCGAGCGCGACGTCGAGATCGACGTGATGAAGGACCTGCTCTCAAAAAACTGGTGAGGGCGCGGCAACGCCGGAAGGCCGTGCGCAAAATGCGCGAGAAAGGCCTTTCCATGCGGCGTGGCTGCGCCCTCCTGACCGGGCTCGGGCGGTCCAGCCTCTATTATGAGGCGCGCCCCCGGGACGACACGGAGCTTTGCGAGAGGCTTACGGCAATCGCCCGGCGATTCAAGCGCTACGGCTACCGGCGGGCGCATGCCCTGGTGGTCCGTGGCGGCGAGGCCGTCAACCACAAACGAATTTACCGGCTCTGGCGACTGTCGGGCCTCTGCTGCCCAGGAAAAGGCCGCGAAAGAAGCCTGGCAAGCGGGACCCGATCCCCATGCTGGCCGAGTGTCCGAATCATGTCTGGACCTACGGTTTCATGTTTGACGCCCTGGTCAACGGGCGCAGGCTGAAAATTTTGACCGTGGAGGATGAGTTCACGCGGGAGGAACTGGCCGTCCGGGTGGGCAAATCCTTCAAGGCCAAGGACGTGATCTGCGTGCTGGCGGATTTGTTTGCCCTGCGTGGCGCGCCCATGGTCCTGCGGAGCGACAACGGACCAGAATTTATTGAAAAATCCCTGAAGAAGTGGCTGGCGCGAAACGGCGCGGACACGCTCCACATCGAGCCGGGCAAGCCCTGGCAGAACGGGTTTATTGAGAGCTTCAATTCCAAGGTGCGGGACGAATTTTTGAACATGGAGGTGTTTTACACGCTGGCCGAGGCCCGGGTGAAGGCGGAAGCCTGGCGGCGGGAGTACAACGGGATCCGCCCCCACAGCAGTCTGGACTACCGGACGCCGGAGGAGTGCAGGCAGGCGTTTTTCGCGGGGCTCAGGTCTTTTGCGGCCGAGGCTCCGTTGCCCGCATAAGGCGAGCACAAGCGCCACCCGCGTCAAGGCCAAGCCGGGCTTCGCCCGGTGCTGCGCAGCCTTGACCCGGGCACCTTGCTTGTGCTTTGGAAATATTGTGGGCGACGGGCGGGGATGCCTCCGGCGGGGGCTCCCGACAGGGATTTTTTGTCAACCGGACTCTAACTCTTCAAACGGTCCAGACGATGGGGGCAGGCCACGCGCGTCTGGCGTGTGCCTGGAATCTGAAGGAGGCGTTTATGAAAAGGCTGCTGCTCATTTTCTGTGTCTGTTTGCTGACGGTTCCGGGTGCCGGGTTGGCGGGGGAACCGGGGCCGGGAGACACGGCGCCCGTGAAGGATGGCGGAGAAAACGCTCCACGAATCGCCAGGGAGCGCGTGGACGCCCTGGAAGCTCGGGCGGCATCCCTGACTCAATGGGACCAGGCGCTGGCCGGGGCACAGGATGCCGTGGCCCGGATCACCCCAGCACTGGAAGAGATTAGCGCACGGTTGCCCCTGGCGGGGACATCCTCCGCCGCGCGGGAAGCAGTAACAGGGAGGCTGGACAAGGAAGCGAACATCCAGGCCATGGCGGACTTTTCCGAGGTCGCGCGGCTCCGGGGCGCGGAAGGAAGGCAACTATCCGAACAGGCGGCGAAATGCGCGGATTCCCTGCAAGGATTGCTTGGGTTGACCGTGTTGACGGATGCGGGGGTCATGAAAAGAATCGCCTCCGAAAACCCCGCCATGGCGGAAATGCTTGCCGCGCAGGGCGGAGACCCTGATGGGATGGTCGCGCGCATGGCCCTCACGCGCTGGCTGTCGGAAGCCGTAAACGATGCCATAGCCCGCTCTGCCCAGACCGGAGAGGCAATCCTTGCCGAACGGCGCCGGGTTGCGGAGGAAAGCGGTCAGACAGGGTTCGGCCTTTCGGTGGCAAAAGGCGAGCTCCGTCGCGTGACGGGCCCCGGGCCTGCGCGTCCCGAGGGCGCGGAGGATGCCGCCTCGCCAATGGCGGGTGCCCCGCCCCTTGACGAGTCGCCCCCGGAAAACGCCGAGTGGTGAAGACGTATGCGCAGACTGGAATCTTATGGCTTTTTGGAGCCTTCTTTTTTGTGAGGTGTCACCATGAACAAATCGGTTCTTCGTCGCGGATGGGTGGTGTGGCCGATGATGGCCTTGCTGGGCTTTTTTCTGATTTTGCCGGCCTCCCCGGTGATGGCCGGCCCCAAGGAGGACGTCGCGGAGTTTCGCGAAAAAACGCTGGCCAAACTCCGCGAGGAGAAGGCCAACATCGAGCAACAGTTGTCCGGGCTAAAAGGGCGCCCGGATGAGATGGAGGCGTCGCGCCAGGGAATCATCGATGCCTACAACCAGTTGACGTACATGGAGCAGAAACTGAAGGCCATCCAGCTCTGGAACGGGTTCGTGGGATTTGTGAACGTGGCCAACACCGCCCTCACCAAGGTCAACCCTATTACCAACGTCATCGTGTTCCTGGGCACTTTCGCCCAGGACCGGGCTTTTGAATCACTGCCCAACCCGCCATTTCAGGCGAGGATCAAGGGGCTTTCAGACACCTTGAACACCCTCACGCCGTCCCTGCGCCTCCTCGACCATGCCCTGCACCTGACGCCGCAGCAGGTGGCCGACGAACTGGTGTCCCGGGGCATGGTGGACAATTCATGGATCAACCGCTGGAGCCGCACTCCCGAGGCCGTGGCGGAGAGCGCCTCGGTCGTCACGGGGAAAATCACGTTCATCCTCGAAAGGCTGGGACCCGCCCGCAAGGACCTTTACAACCTCAAAACCGGAGTGGACGGGGCCATCGGCGAGTTGCGCACCCACATCGACAACCTGGAGAAGCGCAAGGCGACCATAGACCGGGAAATCAACTCCATCGAGCATGCCATCGAACTGGATGCGAGGATGGAGGAACTGCGCAAACCCGTGGACCCGCCGCCCGTGGAAAAGGTGGACTCGTATCCGGGCACCCCCCAGGCTTATGGTTCCGCCTTTTCCATGGTCCATGACGCCTGGGGCCGGCTGAAGGACAACGCCCTGGATTCAAGCGCATATTCTGCCTACAAGAACAAAAGTTACTACGATTGCTGGGCCTATTTCAGTCAGCAGATGGAGCCGACCTCCAAGGCGTATAGCGCTGCCAGTCAATATTTCTGGAACGATCTCTGGCCCATCCTGAGGGGAATCTCGGACGGGGCGACGCAACGCGCTGTTTACAATCAGGCGCTTGCCCGCCTGACCGCCGCGCAGAACGCATACAACCAGAAGAGTAGCCAGGAACATGACGCAATGGAACAGGGATTTACCCAACCCATGAAGCAGCTTCGCGTTGAGGAAGGCGTGGAGGGGGAGAAGTCTTTGCGTTTCGACGCCAAGCTCACGGACTGGGAGGGGATCGCCGCGGACGTCTACTACCTGGTGCCCTGGAACAACGAACTCGTAAAACGCGAGATGACGCTGAGGGAATGCGGCTTTTCTGGCGAGTACCTGGCCTGGAACGTCTGGGGTTCTTCCTATTACACGGGCACCATAGCCGGGTCTGTTCAGACCCTTCCCACGGGACAACTGGATTGGATCATTCCCCAGATCGAACAGCATGCCAAGTGGGTCCAGGACCGGGCCAAACTGGCCCAGTCGTACTACTCGTGGGCCCTGGCCGCGGATTCGCGTTTTTTGGGATACGCCGACATGGTGGACGGTTTCGCGGAAGAACTGGAACGCAACGTGGAGGTGTGGAATTACCTGCGCCCCTGGGGCCTCACCCATTGGTGGAACCAGAGGGCTCTCCTTCAGGCCCTGCGGGGATGCTCCGAACGTTACTCGCTGGTGGCCCAGGGAATGCGGGCCCAGGTGGAAAATGACCTGGAAAGCATCCGGGAATCCGACCGGCGTGCCCAGCAGGCCGCATCGGGCATCAAGGGCGCGGACAAGGCCCTGGAGGTGGGGAAAAAGGTCGTGGAAGCCCGTCTGCGCGCGTGGAACGCCTTCCGTGCCCAGGGAATCGACACGGCGGGCTCCGCCGGAAAATGGTTCATCGAGAACAACATGATTTCCGAGGAAAGGTTGAAGGAACTGGAAGCCCTGGTGGTCAAGTTGACCGACGTGGAAAAGATCGAGGCCCATGTATACACCACCATGCTCTCGGACCCCGCCTACGATCCCAACTGGAAACCCGTCCCCACCCTGGAGTTGTTCCAGGCGCGCAAGAACTACTACAACGGCCTGGCCGCAAGGGAAAGCTCCGTGCTGTCCGATTACCAAAGCGCCTGGAAAGATTACTCCTCGTCCCGGAAGGAACTGGAGGACATGCTTTCGGGCATCCGCGCCAAGGTGGCGGACGTATGGCCCGCCATCCTGAGTCAACTGTACCCGGAAGCCGTGATGACGAGGGCCTCGCAGATGTCCAACGCCTGGAACAATTACTGGTTTATCTCGAACTGGGAACCGCCGGACGCGGGGGACATCCCCATGGCATACCCACCCCGTCAAGCCCTGTTTACGCGCATGGAGCAGGCGTTTACCAAGTACCACGCCCTGGTGGACCCCGTGCTGGCCGACATCCGTGCAGGGCATAAGCGCCAGGCCCGCCTCCTGAACGCCATCGCCGCGGAGGTCAACGGCGTGGGAGCCGTGGGCCTGGCAAATTTGTCAGCGGGTGCGCTGGAAGGACGGCTCAGCCCATTTCGGGCCAGGGCGGACGAGATATACAAGCCCCTGGCCGCAAACAATCGGGCGCCCTCCAATTCGGCGGTGGCCCAAGCGTACAATCGTGCGATGTATGCCACTCGCTCGGTTTCCGACCAGTGGGCCATGTTCCAGCGCAAGAACGCCGCCATGGCCGAACTGACCGATCCCATGGAATCCGCCAAGCGGCTCATGGCGGGGACGGAGCCTTCCGCGGGGATGCGAGAGGCCGAAGAACTGCAAACCGCCCTGTCCAAGGCCATGTCCCCGGGCTCCGCCGCCATGAATTTCCAAAATTTCCCGGAGGTGAAGGAACTGATCACCGCCGCCATGGCCGTGGCCAGCAGTCTGTCCGAATACCGGATGCGGGGCATGGCGGCCCGGCAGCAGGCGCTCACCGGAAAGGTGGCCGCCTTCTACCAGGACTTCGCCCGGACCTATGAAAGCCGGAGCGCTGGAGCCGTGGTGGGGCTCCTGGACACGGGATGGTACGCGCCCGACGGCAGCACCCTTGATGATGTGGAGGAGATGCTGGACAACTCCTTTTCCGTGTTCGACCGCGTGGAGTACCATGTGGACAGCCTGTCGGTGAGCAACCTGGGCGACGGAACCTTGCAGGCCACCTACACCGCCCGCATCAAGGGCTACATCTACGACTCGGACCTGACCCACGAGGAGACCTCGTCGGTCACCGACATCCTGGGTGAAAAGGACGGCCGACTGCGGGTGCTCAGGACCACGGGGGGGCGTTTCTGGAGGCAGTAGCAGCAGTCTG
>JAHJUF010000093.1 GCA_018829095.1 Pseudomonadota bacterium
ACTTCCTGGCCTTCGGAGTGTTCCCCGAGGGATCCGGAACCTGGCTTCCCCCCGGGACCCTCTTCCAGGGCCAGGCGGCCGCCCTGAACACCGGGGCCATCTCCGAGGAGGTGGCCCGGTCCTGGTTCAGCGCCGACAGCGGCGGCCCACCGGCCTCCGGCCACACCATCCCCGCCCCGGACAAAAGGGACGCCTACACCTGGCTCAAGGCCCCCCGGTACAACGGAAAGGTCATGGAGGTGGGCCCCCTGGCCCGGATGCTGGTGGCCTACCAGGCCGGCCAGCCCGAGGTCCGTTCCCTGGTGGACAAGACCCTGGCCCGCCTGGGGAAACAGCCCCAGGACCTGGATTCCGTCATGGGCCGCCACGCGGCCCGGGCTCTGGAGGCCCTCCTGGTGGCGGACCGTTGCGCCGGCTGGGTGGAACGGCTGCGGCCCGGCAACCCCTGCTTCACCGAATTCACCATCCCGGAAAGAGGCAACGGAATAGGCCTCACCGAGGCGCCCCGGGGCGCCCTGGGTCACTGGCTAACGGTGGAGGACGGCAAGATAGGCAACTACCAGTGCGTGGTCCCCACCACCTGGAACTGCTCTCCCCGGGACGCCCAGGGGACGCCCGGGCCCGTGGAGCAGGCCCTTGTGGGCACGCCCATCGCGGACGAGAAAAACCCTATCGAGGCTGCCCGCGTGGTCCGGTCCTTTGACCCGTGCCTGGCCTGCGCGGTCCACTGATCAGGAGTCTTGCCATGGAAAAAATGACCCGAAGGGCATTTCTGGCCCTGGGGGCCAGGACGGCGGCCCTGCTGGGACTTTCGGCTGCGGCCGGGCCGGGGCTGGCCCGGGCCCTGGAAAACCTGGCCGACGGCACCGCGCCGGTCCTGTGGCTCCAGGGGCAGAGCTGCTCCGGCTGTTCCGTGAGCCTGCTGAACTCCGAGGCCCCGGGTCCGGCCGAGCTTTTGACCGACTACATCCACCTGCTGTTCCACGGCACCCTGTCCGCGGCCACAGGGGAAACAGCTGAACAGGTCATCGAGAAAAGCGTGGAACTCGGCGGTTACTACCTGGTCTTCGAGGGGGCCGTGCCCCAGGGCATGCCCAGGGCCTGCACCATGGGAGGCAAACCCATGGGCGACCTGCTGGAACGGGCCGCCCGGGGGGCCCGGGCCGTCCTGGCCGTGGGGTCCTGCGCCTCCTTCGGGGGCATCCCGGCCGCGGAAAACAACCCCACGGGCTCGGTGTCGGTGCCGGATTACCTGGCTGGCCGGGGGTATTCCGGCAAGGTCCTGCGCCTCCCGGGATGTCCCTGCCACCCGGACTGGATCGTGGGAACCCTGGCCCATGTCATCCGCTTCGGGCTCCCCCCCGTGGATTCGTTCAACCGGCCCACGGCCTTCTACGGCCGGGTCATCCACGACCAGTGCCCCAGGTTTTCGGATTATGAACGGGAAAAGTTCGCGGCCCGGTTCGGGGACGAAGGCTGCCTGTTCAAGCTGGGGTGCCTGGGTCCTGAGACCCATGCCGACTGCTCCAGCCGCCTGTGGAACGGCGGAATCAACTACTGCGTCCGGGCGGGAGGGCCGTGCATCGGATGCGCATCCGAGCACTTCGCCCTCACCACCGGATTCCCTTTTTACACCAAAGGCCGGCAAAAACCGGCCTGACCCGGACCCGCGAACCTTCGGGGGGGGAGCGTCCGCATGAAACTGCATATCAAGCTCAGCTTAGCCCTGGTGGGCGGCCTGGTGATCATCGTGGGCATCGCCCAACTCCTTTTGTACTACCAAGCCGTGAACCTCATCTCCAGGCTTTCCCAGGACGTGGTGGGGACCATGAAGCTGAGGGAGCAGGATTTCGCCCGGGACATCTTCACATCCATGAACCGGGCCGTGGCCGGATCCCTGGAGCGGGGTGAAATGACGAAGTTCTCCCGGCTCCTGGCGGAGCAGCTCAAGATGGGAGGAGACCGGGAATTCTGCCTGTACAGCCTTAAGGGGGTGGTGACCCACTCGTCCGATCCCCGGCTGGTGGGCCAGCGCATCCCGGACGACCTCTCCCGCACGCTCCTCCAGGACGGCAACCCCGTGTTCCGCCACCTGGACGGGATCATTGAAATCTATGAGCCCCAGATGGTCAATGAGGATTGTGTGCGCTGCCACAGGGACTGGACCGTGGGCCAGGTGGGGGGCGTCACGGCCATGCGGTTCCCCACCCTGGGCCTCACCAAGGCCCTGGCCCGGACCGATGAGGTCCTGGGGGACGCCAGCCGGACCTTTCTCCTCTACTGCATCCTCACCCTGGTGGGGGTGGTGGCCTTCTTCCTCTTCACCATGTACTTTTCCGTGGGCCGCTTCGTGCGCAAACCCCTGGAGCGGGTCATCCACGGCCTCACAGGACTGGCCCAGGGCGAGGGGGACCTCACCCGCCGGCTTCCTGTCACTTCCCGGGACGAGCTGGGGCTTCTGGCCAACCTGTTCAACTCCTTCCTCGAAAAACTCCAGTTCATGGTGGGCCAAATCCAGCGCTCGGGCATGCAGGTGGTCTCATCCTCCACGGAGCTGGCGGCCACGGCCCGGCAGCAGGAAACCACCATGGCCCACCAGGCCGGTTCCACCAACCACGTGGTCACGGCTGTCCAGGAGATCTCGGCCCTGTCCACCCAGTTGGTGGCCACGGTCAAGGAAGTGGCCAGGGCTTCCCAGAACACCGCCGCCTTCGCCTCCAGCGGCCAGGATAACCTGACCAACATGGAGGACTCCATGAAAGAGATGGAAGGGGCTTCCAAGGCCGTGTCGGGCCGTCTTTCGGCCATCAATGAAAAAGCTGAAAACATCACCAACGTGGTCACCACCATCTCCAAAGTGGCGGACCAGACCAACCTCCTCTCCTTGAATGCGGCCATCGAGGCGGAAAAAGCCGGGGAATACGGCCGGGGATTCACGGTGGTGGCCCGGGAGATCCGGCGCCTCGCGGACCAGACCGCCGTGTCCACCCTGGACATCGAGCAGATGGTGGAGGAGATGCAGGAGGCGGTGACGGCCGGGGTCATGGAGATGGACAAGTTCATCAGCCGGGTCCAGCACAGCGCCAAGGACGTGGCCCGCATCAGTTCCCAGCTCTCGGGCATCATCGAGCAGGTCCAGGAGCTGACCCCCAAGTTCGAAGAGGTGAACGTGGCCATGGGCCAGCAGTCGGAGAACGCCCAGAGCATCAACCAGGCCATGCGGGAACTGCGGGAGGAGGTGGAGGAGACCAAGGATTCCATCTCCGAGTCCTACTCGGCCATCGAACAGTTAAACGAGGCGGCCAAAGGCCTCCAAGATCTGGTGTCCCGATTCAAGGTCCAATAGGGAAAAAGGTTGACAAGCTCCCTGCCGGTTGCTACCTAAGCGTCTCGTTTCGTGAGCGGGCCGTTAGCTCAATCTGGCAGAGCAGCGGACTCTTAATCCGAAGGTTATAGGTTCAATTCCTATACGGCCCACCAAGGAAAATCAAGGGGTTACGGCTCATCGGCCGTAACCCCTTTTTTCTTTCCATCCCATTTTGTCCCCACCCTGTCCCCACTTTTCGGCGCACGGGGACAAAAAAAGACCCCGGCAAGCCGAAGCTCCCGGGGTCCGTGGTCGTCCACTTTGGGGCGGTTTTTATGCCGAAAATGCTATTTGGTGGACGTAGCATCCGCCATATTCTTTTCTTAACTCATTGAAACGGCTATATTTTCTTAAACTGCATTTCTCTATATACCCCCAAAAATACCCCCATTGGCTGCTTGGTACCCCCCTTTTTCTTCACCCTCCCGGGGCGTCCGTGGGGACAACCTACCTTCCCGGCGTGATTGTATCCAGAAGGTATGCTTTGGCGGAGTCGCGGGGCGGTCCTTCCTCACGCGCGGGAAAATGGGCAGAAAACGAATTTTGCCGAAACACATGAGTACCATTGCAGCCGGAATTTAA
>JAHJUF010000094.1 GCA_018829095.1 Pseudomonadota bacterium
CCCGGCCGCCAACGCCGTCCTCCAGGCTGTGGTGGTGGCGCTGCTCATGCTGGGGACCAACCCCCAGCTCGCCGTGTATTCCCTGGCCATCTACCTGGCCTGGAGCCTGTGGCGGAGCTGGGAAAAATCCTCCCGGACGCCGGTTCTCTCCGCCCTGGCGGCCACGGCCCTGGGGGCGGGGCTTTCCTGCCTGCGGTACGTGCCCTTTTATTTCGCCATGAAGGCCCAGGGCGGCCCGGCCCTGGCCTATGACGTGTTCCGCAGCCGTTACCTCACCGAGCCCGGGCACCTGTTGCGCCTCTTCACCCCGGAGATCTTCGGGGCCAGGCTCCACCTGGAGGTGGAAGGGGGCATCAACCATTTTGAGATCTTTTCCGCCTACGTGGGGGTGCCCTGCGCCCTGGCGGCCCTGTTCATCCTGATCTCTTGCTGGAACAGGAGGACGGCTTTCTTCAACCTCCTGACCCTGGCCATCCTCCTCATCCTCCTGGGGACGCCCCTTCTGTACGTTCACTACTACGGCCTGGCGAAGATGGAGATCATGTACAACCGCCTGGCCTGGTTTTTGCCGCTAGGTTTCGGGGCCCTTTTCGCGGTGGGCGCGGAGGAGGTGTTTTTGCACCGGAAAAAGCCGTTTTTTGCTTTTTCCGTTGGGGTCCTGGCCCTGGTTGCCGCCCTGGCCTGGCTCCTGGTCTCCCGGAGCTTCACCCCGGAGTTCCGGGAGGCGGTGAGGCCGGAAATCCGGTTCTCCCTCCTGCATTTTCTTGCCCTAGGCCTGGCCTCCCTCCTGGTTTTTTCCCTGGCCGGGAAAAGGGTTCTGTTCAAGGCCCTGCTGACCGTCCTCGTCCTGGCGGACCTCCTGGCCGTGGCTTCCATCGAATCCAACAACTCCCATCCCTTTTTCTCGCCCATGCCCCTTTTCCGCTTCTGCGACGAGGCGAAAATGGTGGCGGAAAAGATGGAGAGGGAGCGCCACCCCCACCGCATCCTGTCGGTTCCCTGGCTGTCCCGGACCAACCCCCGGGGGCCGTACACCCCCAACAACCAGTACCTGGCCCTGGGGCTGTACAACAGCTCCGGGTACGACAACCAGTCGCCCCGGCTCCTCTCCCAGCTGTACCGCCACCCCGGCGAGGGCGGGCGCGTGCTGGACCGGCAGATCCTTCCCTTCACCGACCGGATGGTGCGTCTGTCCTCCAGTGGGTACTGCACGGACGGCGCCCGGGTGTGGGTGCACGAGGACGCGCTGAAAAGATGGGGGCTGTACACGAAATACGAGGTGAGGGCCCCGGGGGCGGAAACCCTGGACCTTCTGGTGTCCAGCGAGTTTTCCTGGCCCGGCACCCTGGTCCTGGACCAGGAGCCGGACCTTCCCATCCGGCCCCGGGCCGGCCCCGGCGGGTTCACCATTCTGGAGCAGGGGAGAAACCGCCTGGCCGTTCAGGTGGCTGCCCCGGAAAACGCCCTGTTCCTGGTGAACGACAGCCGGGACCCCGGCTGGACGGCCGTCCAGGACGGCCGCCCAGCGCCCATCCTGGCCGCCAACCACGCCTTCATGGCCCTGGAGGTCCCGGCCGGGGTTCATACCCTGGAGATGAGCTTCACTCCCCAGGGCTGGCGCGCGGGCCTGGCCGTGAGCCTCTTTGCCATCCTGGCCCTGGCGGCCACGGCCTTCGCGGCTTTTCGGCCACGCCGGCTCCCGGCAAAAATCTCCTGGGAGTTTGCATCCACCCCCCCTAGCCTGTAAAAGGAGGGGGAAAGCGCAGCCATCAAGCCGCGCCATCCTTTTTCCCGTCCCTGGTCCGTCGCCGGGCGAATCTTTTGGCCGCAAAAGGAGGCATCATGACCCCGTCCCTTTTCTCCGTGCCTGTCACGGACCTCATCCCCCGCCGGGCTTCCTGGCGGTCCTATGCCGACGCCCCCGTGGACCGGGGGGGCCAGGAGAAGATCCGGGCCTTTTTCCGGGCGCTTCCTCCTCCTCCCTTCGGCTCCAGCGTGCGGGTGGACCTGGTGGATGCGCCCCGGGGCATGTCAGGACTCGCCGGCACCTACGGCATGGTCAAGGGAGCCCTCCACTTCCTGGTGGGCGCTGCGGAAAGCGGCCCCCGGGACATGGAGGACTTCGGATTCCAGTTCGAGCAGGTCATCCTGTATGCCACGGACCTGGGTCTGGCCACCTGCTGGATCGGGGCCACCTTCCGCCGGGGCCTCTTCGGGGACCGCATCGGCCTGGAAGAGAACGAGACCATCCCGGCTGTTTCGCCGGTGGGCTGGGCTGCGGGCCGCCGCACCATGAAGGACCGCCTCTCCCGCTGGGTGGTGAGTTCGGCCAAGCGCAAGCCCTGGGAGGAGCTGTTCTTCGAGGGCAACTTCTCCCGGCCCCTGACCCGGGAAGCGGCCGGGGCTCATGCCGAGTGCCTGGAGATGGTGCGCCTGGCCCCCTCGGCCACCAACAAGCAGCCCTGGCGGATCGTGGCGGACAACGGACGGTTCCACCTGTTCCTGGCCCGCTCCCCGGGCTACGCCACCATGCTCCCGGGCCCGGACATGCAGCGCATCGACATGGGCATCGCCATGTGCCACTTTTGGCTGACCGCCCGGGAACAAAACCTCCCCGGCGGCTGGGCCCAGGCTGACCCCGGCCTCCCCCTGCCCCAGGGAAGCGAGTACGTGGCCACCTGGACGGAGTGATCCGGGAGCCGGAAGGCGGGGCCGGCGTCTCCTTCCGGGCGGTGGTTTACCCTTTGGATATCACCCTGGACAAGCCCCCTGTTTTTGGCTATAAAATAGGGAGGTTGGATGGAGTTAAGCGGAAAGGCCAGGCTTCTTCAGCAAAACATGCCCAAGAGCATCCTCTTCATACATGGCAGGAACTGGAAACCCCCCGAGCAGGACCTCGTCTCCCTTTGGCGGGAGGCCCTGCATCACGGGCTGTTGCGGGACTATCCGGCCGCTGCCCGGCGGCTGGAAAAGACTCGGTCGGCCATGGCCTATTACGGGGACCTGTCCAACGCCTTCCTGGAGCAGAACACGGGCAAGTCCGTGCCGGACGAGCTGGCGGACCGGCAAATGACCCTGGGGCGGCTCAAGCGCTACCGCTCGGACGAGTTCACGGAAAAGAACTTCCGCCAGCTCCCGGACCTGGCCCGCTACGGCGAGGCCATCACCCAGGGCATGGGCACCCTGGCCCAGTTCCTGCGCCTGGGCCGCCCCATGGTGGAACGCCTGGCCCCGGACATGCGGGAGTACTGGAACCAGGATTCGGATTTCGGCACCGAGGTGCGCCACCGGGTGGTCCAGGCCTTGAAGACAACCATGGAACGCAATGACCGCCTCCTGGTGATCTCCCACAGCCTGGGGGCCGTGGTGGCCTACGACGCCTTCTGGAAGCTCTCCCGCACCGTGGAGTACCGCGAACAATACGGCGACCGGAAGGTGGACCTCTGGATCACCCTGGGCTCGCCGCTCGCCAACGCCACGGCCCGGCGGCACCTGAAGGGCTATCACGCTTCCGGGGCCCGCCAGTACCCCTCCTGCGTGAACCGCTGGATCAACGTCCGGGCCGAGGACGACTACATCGCCGGGGAGCGCGACTGCGCCGAGGAATTCTCCGAGATGAAGGAGCACGGCCTCGTGGAGGATATCCAGGACTTCACCATCTACAACCTGGCCGTGCGCCAGGGCCGTTCCAACCCCCACTGCTCCCTGGGTTACCTCATCCACCCCGCCGTGTCCCTGGCCGTGGCCGACTGGGTGTGAACCCAACCCCCGCCGGACCGGGCCGCCATCCCCCGGAAATCCGGAGTCCCATGAAGGCGGCCAAGGTTCTCGCCATCAATCTCCTGGTTCTTTTCGTCCTGCTGGCCCTGGCGGAAGGCGTGTGCCGCCTGGCCGGATGGGGGGCTTCCCCGGCCGTGGAGCCCTACATCGCGGACTGGCAACAGAAGTTCGGGGGGGTGTTCTCCCTCACCGGGGGCGCGGTCCTCCCGCCGGTGAACGCGGAGGGGTTCCGGGACGTGGACCATACCGGGCAATCCCGTCCGGGCGTGGTCCGGGTGGCCTGCATCGGGGATTCGGTGGTGTACGGCTACGGGGTCCCGTTTTCCGGCAGCCTGTCCCGCAGGCTGGAGGAGGTACTCGGGCGCTATGGTGTCCGGGCCGAGGTCTTCAACTTTTCCCGGCCCGGATGGTCGCCCCTCCAGTACCGCCTGGCCTACGAACGCCACGCCCGGCCCTACCTCCCCGGCTGGGTGATCCTGGGCTGCTGCCTGAATGACATCCCCGAGCTCCAGAACAACCTGGAAAAGCCCCCGGCCTGGCTTACGCCCCTGGTCCGGCATTCCGCCCTGGTGCGGGCGGCCATCCGGCCGGAAAGGGCGGAGATCGCCCGGGTGGAGGAGCTGTTCACCCATCCGGACCACCCCAAGGTGCAAAACGGTTACCGGCTGTTTTTCCGGGAGATCCAGGCCCTGGCGCGGGAGGTGGAAAGAGACGGCGCCCGGCTGGCGGTGCTGCTCTTCCCGTTCCGTTTTCAGGTCCTGGACCCGGGCTTTGCGCCCCTGCCCCAGGAGGCTGTGAGATCCTTTTGTTCGGAAAACGGGATCCTGTACGTGGACGTGGCCTCTCCCCTCATCCGGGCGGGGGAGTGCGCCTTCGTGGATTACGGCCACCTGTCTCCCCTGGGGGCAGAGGTGGCGGCCCGGGTCCTGGCGGCCCGGCTTTTCCTGGGCCCGGTGCGGACGGATTCCGGGCCAGAGCAAAAAAAAGGGGTCCCGTCGCCGGGACCCCTGGATTCCCCATAAAATTCGAATAGAAGACTACATCAGGAAACTCCCTTGAGCCTTCTCACCCGGCCGCCTTTTTCGGATTCGGTGCGCTGGCCCGTGTCCTTTTTTGCGTAGGACCAATCCCCCCATACCTGGTGCACGATGCGCCGCACCAGGGGCTGGACGATCTGGGTGGCCACCTTGCCGTATATCAGATCCATGTGGTTGGCCCCCTCGATGATGAAATCCACGGCCTGGCTCCGGTCTCCGGTGATTTTCACCTTTTTCAGGTCCCGGTGGGAGCTGATCTCGTAGACCTTTTTCCGGGCGTGGGGGTAATATTGGCTATATTTGGCGTTGCTGGGTGGGGCCAGAGGGTCCTTGGTCCCCCAGAAATGGAAGATGGGGATGTTCTCCGGAAAGTAACGCGCATATTCTGAGTAGTTCAGCTTGGTCTCGTCCATGCGCTTGAAGCCCTCGCCGTTGTAGATGGCCTTCAGGAACTGAAACCCCATGCCGATGGGCACGGACTCCATGCAGTGATGGATGTACTCCCTGAGCAGCGGTTTCACGTTTTCCTGGTTTTCCGGACAGACCAATACGCTCAAGTCCGCGAAGTTGCTGGCCAGCAGGGAAAGCCCCAGGCGCTTGATCACCGGCGGCTGGGTGAGGAACCAGTAGAACTCCCGGATGGGCACGTACCGGAACTTGAAGATCCGGGCGATGTGGTTGAGCCAGAGCACCGTGGGAAAGACCAGGTGGGAGAGCTTGTCAAAGTATTTGGGCGAACCCAGGGTCACCACGGCCCGGACCATGGACAGGTTTTCCTCGGCCTCCTTGGCAGGAGGCAGGATGCGGGAAAGGGCCAGCCTCTGCTCGCCGGAAAGTCCCGGCAGGCTGTCCAGGTGGCGGCGCAGGTTGCACATGAGGGTCATGTTCTGGGAGATTATCCCCCCCATGCTGTGGCCCACCAACACGGACGGTTTGCCCTTGGCCCGGCTGGTGACGAACCTCAGGACCGTGGGCAGGTCATGGTCGATCAGGGTGTCCACGGTGTAGTAGGGGTCCCACTTGCCCTCGTTCACGCCCATGCCCCGGGGGTCGAACAGGTACATCCAGTAGCCCAGGTCCGCCAGGTCCTTGGCCATGGAGTTGTCGTTGTCCAGGTTGAAGACGTTGGAGTTGTTCGAGAAGCCCGGCACCAGGATGACGGATGGCCGTTCGTCCCCGGCCGTGACGTCCTCCATGGACACCAGGCGGCGGAACCGGATGTTTTTGCCCTCGGGGGTGTAGTCCCGGTAGAAGACGATTTCGTAGTCTCCCCGGCCGTTCTCCCCCCGTTCCTCCACCTCGCTCTCGAAGTAGGCGGGTGCCCGGTCCTCGGCCAGGGCTTCCTTCAGGATGCGCCGCTTCCAGGCCTCCCCCACGATGGCCGCCAGGTATTCCGGGCCGATCTTGAACCGTTCCGTGGACAGGAGCTCCAGCTGGGGCCCGGTTAGGATGATGACGTTTTCCGTGAGCTTCACCCGTCCGGCGGCAAGCTCGTCCAGCAGGGCGTTCTTGATCTCCAGGCGGGGGATGCGGTTGCCCGTGGACCGCAGGAAGATGTGGTACAGGGTGAGCGCCAGCTTGGCCGCCGCTGAATTCTGGATGTCCTCCTGGGACTTCAGGAGTTCCTTGGACACGGGGAGCCCCAGGCGGAGCTGACCCTCGTAGACTTTGCTGTAGTATTCGTAGGCCATGTTCACGAGCCAGGCGGGCCCCTGGTTGGCGGCGAACCGCACGGCGCGGTCCTTGCGGCTCTTGATTCTGGCTCTCAAGCCCTGGTCGGATCGGGACGGCATGGATGAAGCTCCTTCACTCTCGGGCGGAACAGCCCTTTATCGGGGGATTCCGTAGAACACCACATTGCGTCCCCCGGGAAAATAAGGCGCCTCGCGGTACTCCCACTGGTAGTCCGCGTCCAGGCGTCCGGCCATTTCGAAAAGCTCCGCCTCGTTCCGGGTTCTGAAGAAGCTCACCACCGCGTCCCAGCCGCCGCACAGGCTCACCAGGGGCAGGAAGTAGGTGAAGAGGATCTTTTTTTTCCGGTCTTTTGGCGAAAGGAAAGGGGTCAGGAAATGGGAGGCCGTGAGCGCCGGCATGAGGGGGAGAAACCGGGGAAGCTCCCGCTTGAACCCCTCCACGATGAACACGGCGCGCCGCTTTTCCACCGTGTCGGCCAGGATGGAGAAGGCCAGCTCCGGGGAAAAGTGGTGAAAGGCGTTGATGATGGTCCGGGCGGGCTGGTCCACGTCGGCCGGCACCTGGGTGGCATCCACGGATTTTTGGATGATGCGGACGTTTTCAGGATGCCGGGCCCGGGTCTGGGCCATGGCCTCGGGGTTGGGCAACAGGTCCGTGAGCACGAATTCCGGGGGGGCCATGCCCTGGGCCTTGATGGCGTCGAGCAGGATGGACACGGGACGCCCCGAACCGGAGCAGAGATCCACCACCCGGTCCGCCCCGGCCTTTTTGCAAAACTCCATGAACACCGGCGCCACCGGGGAAAACACCCGGCCCCAGGAAAGCCCGTTGCCCAGGATTTCCACGATGGAATCCCGGATGAACCGGGGTGTTGCGGGAAGCTCATTGAACTCGAACGCCTGGATTCTCTTCACTTTTTCCCCGATGCCGGTTTCGGTTGTCCCTGACGGTGGAGCGGTTCCCGGAGGCCACGTGCCATTCCGGGCCCGGTCTCATACCCCGGTCTCATACCCTGTTCCGCATGGCGAGACTTATCCAATAGTTAAGAAGAGGGGCCGTGGCAAGCTTTTCCTTACGGGAAAAACGCCCCCTCTGGTCCTGTTTTGACTCATGCCTGGGAATGAGATCAGCGGCGCGGGATTCCTGCGGGGCGGAGAAGAGGCGCAAAGCGAGCCTTCGTTCGGTTTTTCTCCGTTTGCCGGAATCCGGCCGGAGAATATTTATCAGCAAGAAGCGTGCCTTGGAAGACTTTGGGAAAAGAAGGCGAGGGCGGACCCCAGCCTATCCTGGAAAAGGCAAAAAGAAGGTTTCTCCGGCGGACGCGTACCCTACCTCCAGGGCGGGGAGCCTGCCGGAAGCGGTCTGGGCCGGATCCCTCCCTTGGAAAAAGGGGGGCAGGGGGGGGTCTTTTTTTGTTTAGCTTCTTATTTTTTTTGATGGGTTCGTAAGAGTTGAAATGTCCGTCATCCCCGCGAAATCGTGGGCTATAACCCTTTGAAAAAAGCTTGATTCCTGCTTTCGCAGGCATGACGGAGATCGTAGCTTTTCGACCTTTTACGAGGCCATCTTTTTTGGGGTTCTCCGTTTTTGCCAAACCTGGCCCCTGGCAACCAAGTTCCCATTTTTTGAACGGCGTAATCTGCATAATCTGCGGATTCCTTTGCTTTTATCCCTTGCTCCCGCCCATGACCCGAGCCACCTCCAGGGCGCGTTCCACGTGGTTGGTGAAGAAGCCGTCCACCCCGGCGGCGAGAAGGGCTTCCCAGTTGTCCTGGCGGTCGTCGCTTTTGACCAGCCAGGAGAGGACCCGCACGTCCCGGGCGTGGAACCGCTCCACCAGGGCCGCCGGGACCCGGGGCCCCTGGGGGTGGTACGATAGGGCGGAAACAGCCCGAACCGCGTTTTCCGCTCGCCAGGCGGCGGTGCCCCCCGTGGCCAGCTCAGCGACGGCGGCCCGGGCGGCGTGGCGGGTGCCCCGTTCCCGTTGGCCCAGGGCTGCGAAAAGGGCGCCCAGGGCCCGGACCGTGTTCTCCTTGCCCTGGCCCAGGGCCCCCAGGGCCACCCCGGGCAGAAGCTCCCGGAAGCGGATCAGGAGGTCCCGGTCAAAGGAGGAAACCAGGACCGATTCCTCCATGCCATGCTCCACAATGGCCCTGGCCGCCTCCAGGCAGATTTGTTCTCCGGCCCCAGCCACGCCCCGGGGCGGTGCCTTCAACTCCAGGTTCACCCGAATCCGGCCGGAGAGGGCGAAAAAGACCTCGTCCAGGGAAGGAACCCCCACTCCTGCGAAATCCGGCGAATACCAGTCCCCGGCGTTCAGGGCCGTGATTTCCGCCAGGCGGTGTTTCACCGCCGGACCCGAGCCGGAGGTGGTGCGGTCCAGGGTGTCGTCATGAAGGATGACCAGCCCCCCGTCCGTGGTGAGGCAGGCGTCCATCTCCACCATGTCCGCCCCGGCGGAAATCGCAGCCTCAAAGGCGGGCAGGGTGTTCTCCGGAAACAGCGCCGAATACCCCCGGTGAGCAATCACCAGGGGACGGCCGGGATGGGGAAAGGAAAGGAAGGTATTCATAAAGAGGATATAATGGCTATTGGATGGAAAATCAATAAAAATCCACAGATTACACTGATTAGAACCCATCACGGGCGCGACGAACCGCATCCGCCGAACCAGGGCGTCTCCAAAAACTGCTCGTCAACGCCGCGCATCCGCTCCGGTTCAAGCCCCCCCCTTTGAAAAAGGGGGAGTTGGGCCTTTGGCAAAGGGGCGGGGCGGGGGCAAAATCGTAGCCGGGCGGTTTCATGGGGTAGGGCGTAACCTTTGGAAAACGCGAGGTTTTTTTGGGAGGGGATGTGGGGGCCCTTTTATTGAAAAAAGGGCCCCCCACCTTGTTTCCTGCCTTTTCTACCAGTGCACGCCCCGCATGATCGTCGCAAACGCCACGGCTTCGGTGGAGGGGACTACGTCTTTCACGTCTTTTTGGCCCTTGGCGGCGGTGGAGTCGGGGAAGAGGTGGTAGCTTGTGTTTTGGACGATGTCTCCAACCTTGGGCAGGAGGATGCTGATGGCCTGGCCGAAGAGACCCAGGCGGGTGGCGATGCGTTTGGGTTTTTCGATGATGGCCCGCACCACCAGTTCCGCGGCCTCGTCGGGGTTTAGCGTGGGCACGTGCTGGTAGAAGGTGGTGGGTCCGATCATGGGGGTGCGGACGAGGGGCATGTTGATGATGGTGAAGGTGACGTTTTTGTCCAGAAACTCGGGCTGGGCGATGCGGGAGAAGGCTTCCAGGGCTGACTTGGAGGCCACGTAAGCGGAAAAGCGCGGGGGGTACACCTGGGTGCCGATGGAGCTGATGTTGATGATGTGCCCCCGGTGGTTTTCGGTCATCTTGGGCAAAAACCCCAGGATGAGCTTGAGAGCGCCGTAAAAGTTGATCTGCATGCAGCGTTCGTAGTCGTGGAACCGGTCGTAGGACAGGCTCACGGACCGGCGGATGGACCGGCCCGCGTTGTTGATGAGGATGTCCACGCCTCCGTGTTCCCGCTTCACCCGTTCCACGAGGTTGTCGCAGGAGATGAGATCGGAAAGGTCCGCCGGGTAGCAAAAGGCCTTGCCGCCCTTCTTTTCGATCTCCTCCTTGGTTTCCTCCAGCTTGTCCATGGACCGGGCCACCAGGATGACCGTGCCTCCGGCGGCGGCCACTTTCAGCGCGGTGGACCGGCCGATGCCCGAGGACGCGCCGGTGATGAGCACGGTTTTGCCGCGCACGGCCCCCACCAGGGTGCGGTCCTTGAACAGATCCGGGTCCATGTGGCGTTCCCACCAGTCCCACAGCACCCAGGCGTAATCCGGCAGCCGGGGGCAGGAAAGACCCGAACCCGCGAGCTCCGCCCGGGCGTCCCGGGAGTCGAACCGGGTGGGGTAGGAGATGTAGTCAAGCACCTGGGGCGGGATGGACAGGTCCTTCATGACCATGTCCAGGATGCGGCGCACGGGGGGCATGTTCACCACGGCCTGGCGGATGCTCTTGGGGATGAAACCCAGGAGGGCCGAGTCGATGCGCATGGTGAACGGAGGCGCGTGGGCGGCCCGGGCGAAAATGTTCAGCACCTGGCCCACCCGGTAGGGCTCCGGGTCGGTGAGGTGGAAGCACCGGCTGTCCAGGTCGGGTTTGTGGGCCAGGTGGTCCATGGCGTCCACCACGTAGTCCACGGGCACGATGTTTAACGGCGAGCCCTCGATGCCTACGGTGGGCATCCACTCGGGCAGGGTGCGGCGGATCTTCTGGATGAACTTGAAGAGGTAGTAGGGGCCGTCCACCTTGTCCATCTCGCCGGTTTTGGAGTGGCCCACCACGATGCCCGGCCGGTACACCCGCCAGGGCACGGGGCATTCGGCCCGCACCACGCCCTCGGAAAGGTGCTTGGTCTTGAAGTAGGGCTGGTCGTAGTTCGTGGCCTCCTCGAACATGTCCTCGCGCCAGAAGCCTTTGAACAGCCCGGCGGCCGCGATGCTGGACACATGGTGGAAGCAGCCGGCCGAAAGCGCCCCGGCCAGGGCCACGGCGTTTTGGGTGCCCTTCACGTTCACCATCATCTGGAACTCTTCGTCGCCGTTGGTCATGTCGTACACGGCGGCCAGGTGGAAGAAATGCTCGATCCTGCCTTCCAGGGACTTGATGGTCCGGGCGGACAGCCCCAGTCTGGGTTTGGCCAGGTCCCCCACCACGGGAACCACCCTCTTGGTGTCCACGCCCCACTCGGCGAGCCTTTTTTCCAGCTTGGCCTTGGAGCCCTTGCGCACCAGGACGTGGATCTTGCCCTCCCGGCTTTCCAGAAGCCGGCGCAAAAGGTGTCCGCCGATGAAACCCGTGCCTCCGGTGACGAAATAGCTCATGGGACGCTCCTTGCTCCTTTGATTTGGGGGGTTATGGGCTGTCTTTCGCAAGGTGCCGGCTTCCGGCGGCAGGAAAAGGTCCTGGAAAAAGCCCGGCCACCGCCCCCCGGCCTGGGGCCGGGGCGGGATCTGGCTGGAAGGTTCCGGATGTTCGGTAAAGCGGGTTTCCCCGAAAAAGAGGAAAGGAAAGGAACCGCCCCATACTATCAAAAATCCTCCGCATTATACAACCACGGCGCAATCCGGAGTGAAACCGGCCGCAAACCAGGCCCCAAAGGCTTCCCGGCCTTGCCATGGAGCGGCGAATGCGTTACCTATGTACATGCTGAAAATCACATCCTTCCTTCCGGGGGAACCAACATGAAAATCCTCGTTTTTGCCTTGGCGGCCTGCTCCATCGCCCTGGGCGCGGCGCCCTGCGTGGCCCAGGATAGCGGCCGCACCGTGCTCCAGGACACCCTGTACGGCGCCTTGACCGGCGCCTTGGTGGGGGCCGCGGTCATGGCGTTCACGGATGATCCCGGCGACCACCTGGAGTACATCGGGTACGGCGCGGCTTCGGGGACGCTCGCCGGGGCGGCCTTCGGCCTGTGGGAGGCCACGGCCTGGACCACGGTGGAAAACGGTCGGGTCCGTATGGCCATGCCCTCCTTTCAGGCGGCCCCGGTAAAGGTGGACGCCCCGTTCAAGGCCTTCAAGGCCTGGGCCGATTTCCTCCGGGTCCGGTTCTGAGGATGAAGGCCCCAATCCCCGGTTGCGAAGACTGCCCCCTGGAGGAAAAGATCCTGGTGTGTTGCGGCGTTTTTCCGGAAACCGGGGAAAGCCGGGCCCTGCCCCTGCCGGACGGCGGTGAGGTCCCGGCCTGCACGCACCTCTCGGCCGGGGGATTCTGCGCGATCTACGAACAACGGCCCCCGGGCTGCCGGAGGCACGAATGCCCGGCCCTGGCGGCCGGAGCCTGGGCCCGGGGGGCCTGAACCCAAGAGGGGGACCATGGAAATCAGAAGGGGTGGAATCGTCCGGGTCCTGATCCCGGTTTGCGTCCTGGGAGTTTTCCTGGCCACGCTGGCGGGCTGCGGGTCTGTGTACTACGCAGCCTGGGAAAAGATGGGCAAGGAAAAGCGCGACCTGCTCCGGGACCAGGTGGAGGCGGTCCAGGATGACCAGAAGGAGGCGGCTGAAACCTTCGAGACGGTCCTGGACCGGGTCCGCCAGGCCTATGGCCTGGAGGGCGGGGACCTGGAGAAGTTCTACGACCGCATGAAAGGTGATTACGGCGAGGCCGTCGAGCGGTCCCAGGCGGTTTCCGAGCGCAGCCGCAAGGTGAAGATCATCGCCCATGACCTGTTCCTGGAGTGGGAGCGGGAAGCCCGGGATATCCAGAATACCAAGCTCCGGGCCCGGAGCATGACTTCCCTGGCCCGTTCCCGGGACCGGTTCTCCCGTCTGGAAAAAGCCCTGGACCGGTCCGTGGCCGGGATGGAACCCGTATTGGCCGACCTGAACGACTATGTGCTCTTTCTCAAACACAACTTAAACGCCCGGGCCGTGGGCTCCCTCACCCAGGAGGTGGACGGCATCCAGGTCCAGGTGAAGGACCTTTTGGCGGACATGAACCGGTCCATCGAAGAGGCCAAGGCATTCCTGAAGGATTTCGAGAAGTAGCCAGGCCGGGATGCCGCAGGGAAAGGGGCAGGGAAGAGAGCATGGACGAAAGGGTGAAGGCTGCCATTTTCCGGGCCGTATCGTCCGAGCCCCTGGCCCGGACCCTGGGCATGGAACTGGTGGAGCTTTCCGACGGTCACTCCCGGGTCCGCATGATGTACGATCCGGACACCATGGCCAACATCTACCGCAGGGCCCACGGCGGGGCCATCTTCTCTCTGCTGGACGAGGCCTTCGAGACCGTTTCCCAGACCGACGGCACCATCTGCGTGGCCTTGAACGTGAACATCACCTACCTCCGGAGCCCCGGGGAAAAGGGCCTGCTCTTTGCCGAGGCCGAGAGGATCTCCGAGACCCGGAAGACCGCCGCCTACACCATCATGGTGACCGACGAGGCCGGAAACCTGGTGGCCGCGTCCCAGGCGGTGGCCTACCGCACCGGAAAGCCCATCCCCTTCCTGGACGCCGGATAGTCGAAAACCGCCGGCCCGTACCCGTAGAAGGCTTTTTCCTCTCCCTCCTTTCTCTGCCCCGGCGGTTGTGGTATCGGTTGATCATGCCCGAAAATTCGTCCCCCGTTCTTCTCGGAACGCGTTCCCTGGACCGGTTATCATGAAGCTAAACGGCCATTTCGAACCATCCTCCCTGGCCAGCGTTTTCCAGATCCTGTCCCATCCGGACCGGACCGGCGTGCTGACCCTGGCCAGCCCGGAATCCGAGGTGCGGATCATCATCCGGGAGGGCTCGGTCATCTGCGTCACGGGCTCGGACACCCAGACCCGCCTGGGAAACCTCCTGCGGCGCAGGAACGTCATCACGGCCAAGGACCTTTCCTATTGTCTGTCCGAGGCCCATGAGACCGGCGATGCCCTGGGCCAGGTCCTGGTGGGCAAGGGATTCATCGGCCTGGAGACCTTGCAGGAAACCCTCCACGGCCAGGCCCGGGAGGTGCTGTTCAACCTGTTTTTCTGGAAGGGCGGAGAGTTCGGGTACCAGGATTCGCCTGAGGTTCCTCAAGGAGCCCTGGACACGGAAATCGATATCGCCGGGGTCATCTCCGTAGCCAGGTCCCGCCTGGACGAGATGTTCGCGTTCATGGCGGAGATTCCCAGCGACGAGATCATCTTCCAGGTGGACGAGAACTGGCCCGGGGAAGACCCCCCGCTTCCGGGGCTTTCGGAGGGGGAGGCGCGGCTCTGGTCCCTCATTGACGGCACCCGCACCGTCCGCCAGATCATCAAGGACGGCGACAGCGAAGACTACTCCGTCTACGGCCTCCTGGTCCGCCTCCTCTCCAGCCGGGTCATCATCAAAAAGGAAACCGCCGTCTTTCCGGAAGACCAGCGGGCCCAGCGTGACTTTTCGGACATCGTCCAGTTTTACGGCGACATCCTTCAACTCCTCCGCAAGAATCTGGCCATGGACCTGGACCGGTGGGTCACGGGCGTTTTCGCCGAGGCGGTAACGGAAAGCCAGGGCGCGGAATGGGTGGTGGAACTCCACAAACGAGCCCGGGGGCGCTGGATTTTCAACATCATGGATAACTGCAAGCCCCGGTCCGTGCGGCATCAGGAGATTCTCCTGTCCGGGTTTTCCCCCACCTCCCGGATGGAGGACAACGTCCGGAACGTGGCGGCAGCCATGCGCACGGTGAAGAACACCGAAAAGACCCGGATGTTTCTGGCCCGAACCCTGCACCAGTACGTGACCAATCTCCTCCACACCACGGAGAACGCCTTTGGCCCGGTTGTCACCCGGCGGATGCTCCTGGGCGTGAACCACATCCTGGCCCGGGTTTCCGAACACCGGATGCAGTTCCCGGAAAAGGCGCTCATCATCAAGGACATGGTGGATCTGCTCATCGATGTGGCCAGCCGGGCCAAGGACCCGGACTTCGTCCGCCTCAAATCCTTCGGCGTGTTCACGGTTCTGGACAAGCCCGCCACACCCCCCGCCGCCCCTCCCGAAACCCTCCGGGCCGGCCCGGCCCCCGCCCCGGACAGCCCGGCGGACTGACCCCGTGGCAGGCGTCAAAAGCCAAAAAAATTCACAGAAACCAAAGAGTTGATGGAACTGCAACAAGTCCTGAAACCACTCTCAACCGTCACCCCGGCGAAGGCCGGGGTCCAGTCTTTTCAATAGGTTACAAAGACCCTGGATCCCGGCCTTCGCCGGGATGACGACGAGCGTAGGTTTTGGACTTTTTGTGAGGCCGTCAAGGACGGGCTTCCTGGAATGCGGCCGGGCCGGACTCCCCCCTTTCCCCAAGGGGGGCGGGGGAGTCGGTGGGGCGCCCCGCCTTTCCATGGAAACCCTGAGGCCGCAAAATCCCTTGCGGCCCTGCCCCCCCCTGGTGCATGATTCGCTCCTCCCGCCGGACAACGCGGGAAGATGGATTTCATGCCGAAAGGGGCGCGCCATGGGCGATGAATTGGACGACTTTGTGGGGGGACTTCAGGACAAGATCAACCGGGAAACCGAGGAGCGCTACGGCAAGGTGGCCTTTGACCGCTGGCAGGACCCCCGGTATATCGGGGCGCTTGCCGGGCACAACGGCCGGGCGGACACCACGGGCCAGTGCGGCGACATGGTGGAGATGTACGTGAAGGTCGAGGATGGCCGCCTGGCGGACGCCTCCTTCCTGACGGACGGCTGCATGCCCACGGTGGTGTGCAGCTCCCTGGCCATTGAAATGGCCGTGGGCCGGGGTCTGGGCCAGGTCATGGAGATCACCGGCGACACGATCCTGGCCCGGCTGGAAGGCCTGCCCAATGACCACGAGCACTGCGCCCACCTGGCTGCCCAGGCCCTCCACGAGGCTCTGGAGGACTACCTGAACAAGAGGACTCAGAACCGCTTCGATCCCTATGGAGGCAAACCGGGGAGATAGAGCGGGGCACCCGAAAACCCGGCAGGCGTCCATTTTGATGGAGATGCAAAAAGTCGTCATCCCGGCGTATGCCGGGATCCAGGGCTTTTTTAACGCCCTGAAATAACTGGATTCCGGCCTTCGCCGGAATGACGGTTTTGGTAGATTCCCGACTTACTGCATCGCCATCAATTTCTGCGGGTTCGGCGGTTTTCGTTTGCTTTTAAGCGCAGGCAGGATGCCTGGCGTCACTCGGCCCCGCCGTTCAGGATGGCGGAGAGGATCTGGGCCAGGCTGGCCTGGGGGGTCTTGGCGAGCTGGGCCGCGATGAGGCGGGACACGTAGGCCGAGGCGATGGAGGTGCCGGCGTAGGTGCCGGGCGGCCCGTCGTTTCCCACGGGCAGGACCGCGAAACCCGGGGCGTAGATGTTCACGAAATCCCCGTAATTGGAATTCTCCCACCGGCCTTCGGCCCCCAGGGCCCCCACCCCCAGCACCGAACCGTAGGCCGCCGGATACATGGGCGTTCCCGTGGGCTCGTTTCCCGCGGCCGCCACCAGGATCATCCCCCGTTCTTCGGCCAGGGAAAAAGCCTCCTCCAGAAGTTCGCTTTTCGTTTCCGAGCCCCAGGACAGGTTCACCACCCGGGCGCCGTTTTCCGCCGCGAAATCCAGAGCCTCGGCCACGTGGAACGCGGAGGTGCAGCCATTGTCGTCGAACACCCGCACAGCCACCACCGGAATGGCGGAGGTGGCTGTTTCCGGGGCCCCCTGGGGGCTCACCAGGCCCGAGGCCACCCAGGCCATCTGGGTGCCGTGGCCCTGGGGGTCGGTGACCGGGCCGCCCGGGGCGAAGATGTCCGTGGAGGCCCGCACCAGGGCATCCAGCCCCGCGTTGGAAAGCAGCCCCGTGTCCAGCACGGCCACAGCCGGGCCGTCCCCCTGAACCGCCACCTCCCGGATGGCGAAGGCCGCCGGGGCCGCGCCGGGGCCCGGGGCCAGGGAAGGGGCCCGGAACACTTGGTTGGGCTCCGCGCCCGCCACGGCCGCTTCCTTTTCCAGGGCCCGGATGGCGTCGTACACCTCCGCGCCCTCCGGGAGTTTCACCCGCCAGACCCCCGTAGCCTCATGGCGGTCCAGGACCGTGGCCCCCAGGAGCGTCATAATCCGCTGAATTTCCGCTTCCGGGGTTCCCGGCGCAAACCGGATCAGGACCTCGCCGTTTACGTACAGTTCCCCGGTGGCCGGGTCCCTGGCCACGTCCAGGACAGGGCGGACAACCAGGGGCCGAACCGCCTCCCGGAAACCGGGCCGGAACACGGACAGCTCGGCCAGGCGGTGAAAAGGGCCGTCCGGGGTCTGGACGGTGTCCCACACGGCAGCCCAGGAATAGGGCCGCACCAGGGCGTCCAGCACCCGCCGGGCGTCCCGGTCCGCCAGGGAGAGGGTGACCGGGGGGTTGGCCCCGGGGTCCGCGTACACCTTCACCCCCCGGGCCGCCAGGCCCTCCAGGATGCGGGCCAGGGGCTCGCCCCGGGCCTCCACGCTCATGCGGTCCCTGTCCATGGAAAGGCTGTACGCCCCCGCCGGCCCGGGAAGGGCCGGGGCTGAGGCGAAAACAAGGACCGCGAGGAGGGCGAAAAGGGTTTTCATGGAATACGGAGTCCCGGGAAGGGCGCGGTGAAAGGGTCGTGGAACTTTCATCCCATTACTATAAGGCCTTGGATTGGATTAGGGAACACCGCCGTTGGCCCCGGCGGAGAGCGCCCCCCTTTGGGAAAGGGGGGTGTCAGAAAGGCTGGACCCCTTGTTTCCCTCCATTCCCTCAGGCCGCCCGTTGGGCGTCGATCTGCTCCAGGAGCGCCTCGATGCGCACGAAGGCTTCCTCTTCGTTGTATTTCCGCATGTCCGCGTGGTCCACGTCGATCATGACCGTGGGGATGCCGCAGGTTTGGGCGATTTCCCGCATCTGGTCCATCTGCATGAGGGAGAAGACCTTGCAGGAGCGGTTGGAGGCGAAGACCGCGCCGTCTATGGCGAGATCCTTTATCAGGCCGGTCATGGCCTGGGAGCGCAGGGAAAGCCCCATGGGGCAGACGGAGTGGTTCTGGATCCGGGCCAGGGCCCGGAGGGGGTCGGTTTCCGAGGAGAAGTCCCAGGCGGCGAAGCTTCCCTCCAGGGAGCCGATGCAGGAGGTGTAGGGCGCGGCCACCACATTGGCCCCCAGCCCGGCCAGGCGTTCCCGCATTTTGCGGAGCTGGTGCCAGGGGGCGATGTTGTCCCACAGGAGGCGGTACTTTTCGTTCTTCACAGGCACGTCCCCGGCGGCCACGGCCTGTTCGGTCTCATCGGCCAGGAGGCGGAAGTGCTCGGCCAGCTCGGGCCTGCCCCGCATGGTGAGAAAGGGCGCCATCTGGACAAAGGAGTCGAAGACCGTGATGCCCGAAGGCCGGGCCTCGGCGTTCTTCAGGAAGCGCTTCCAGTGCCGGGCCGCTTCGGCTGTGTGGAAGGTCGCCTCAGCTACCCGGTCCATGTCGCACTTTTCGCCGGTCATTTCCTCCAGTGTGGCGATCAGGTCCAGGAGCTGGGTACGGATGTAGTCCGTGTCCTCTTCCCGCTGGGGGCCGTAGCAAAAGGGCACGTCCAGGACAAAGTGGGGCACGTCCATGTCCCGGCGGTGGACGTCGAACCACTTGGTGAGAAGCGCGCAGTTGTTGGTGTCGGACACCAAAAGGTGGGGCCTGGGCAGGCCGAAGGTGGGGCTGTCCGCCCCGCCCCCGGCCACGGTGCCGATGTCGATGCGGGCGTACGAGCAAAGGTCCATGGAATAGCCCGCGTCCTCGGCCCGGGAGGCCAGGACCGCGCCCTTGCCCCGGCCCGCGCACATGGCCGCGTGGCTTTCCGGCACCGCAGCCACCAGGTTGTCAAAGCCCGCGAAGAGTTCCGAGGGCACCACAATGGCGATCCACACCACCGTGGCCCCGGCGGCGGCCCGGGTGTGGAGGTCCGTGTAATCCTGGGTCATGAGGGCGGTGAGGCGCTTGCCGGACTCGGATTTCATGAAGGAGGACATGGGGTCTCCGTTATCCTTGAGGTTGAAACCTTTTTTTCGGACGCAATGGAGACAGGTTGTTCGAAGCCGGGTCCGGAGTCAAGCCCTGGCGGAGATTTCGGAGGGAGCGGGGAGGGGATATCCCAGCCTCCGGGGAGCAGGCGCTCCCCGGAGGCTGGAAAGGGATTTACTCGGCAAAGGTCAAGAAGCCCGCGATCCAGTTTGCGGCCATGGGGTAGAGGTTTTCACCGTAGAGCACGGAGAAGATCTTGGTGTTGGCGGAAAGCACGCTGCCCAGGTTGTCCGTGGAGCGGACCCGCCGGAACTTGTCCGCCTTGAACACGTGGGGGGCCACGCCGTTCCCCGCGGCGCTGGGGTTGCAGGTGTTGTAGTCGCCGTCGATGTTTTCCAGGTAGAAGTAGGTGGCGTCCGAGGTGCAGCCCCACCAGTCGGGGTTGTTGCCGATGCCGTAGCCGATCCAGTTGTAGCCCACGTCGTCGATGATGTAGGCGTCGTTCACGAACCAGCCGCCGTCATCGTAGCGCAGGCCGCCGTCCCAGTAGGGGAACATGCGCTTCAACTCGCTGTCCGGCTGGGCGTCGCCCTCGGTCTCCACCAGGTTCGCGCCCCAGTAGCTGGTCATGTAGTAGGTCCGCCAGGCCACGTTCTGGACGAAGTTCTGGTAGGAGTTGGTGGTGAGCTTCCGGGGATGGGGCAGCTTCCTGTCGTAGGCAAGGCCGTCGGTGGAAGGGATGCACACCTGGCTCGGGGACCAGGTGATGGTCCCGTAGTTGTACTGGCCGAAGGTCTCGAAGTCGTCCCCGTCGATGTGGGTGTCGGCGTGGGTGTGGGCCGGGGAGATCATGTCCTCCAGGAGGTGGCAGAACCGGCCGATCTGGAAGTAACGGTTGGAGGCGTTGTTGATGTCGTACCAGACATCGGTGGAGTACACATAGGCGGAAACGCCGCCCAGGTCCGGGTCCCAGTTGTCGCCGGTCTTGGGGTTGTAGCCGTGGTTCTGGTAGGACAAAAATCCGATGTTGGGGTCCTGGGAGCTTCCCCAGACCGAGGTTTCCCAGTCGGCGGACAGACCGTAGTCCTCCTTCACGGAGCCCTCGTCGATGAAGGTGAGCTGGGGGTCAGTGGCCAGGTTGAAATGGTTGTAATTGCCCAGGTAGGCGTAGGACGGGTCCACCTGGATCAGGTAGTCCACGGCCACGTTGGTGATGGACGGGTGGGCCACCACGTTGTCCAGGGCCATGGCGGGCGAGGCCGCCAGGAGCAGGGCGAACAGGGCCACGGGGATGATTTTGCGCATCATGGTGTTTCTCCTCTATCCGGAAAGGTTTTCAGCCTGATGATCGTCCGTGGAAGTTACTGGCGGCCCTTGATGCGGGCGGCCCGGCGGAGGGCGGAGTACTCGGGGCCCTGCTTGCCGGCCATTTCCTTCAGCGCGTCCTTGGCGTCCTTGGAAGCCGTGCGGGCCAGCTCCCGGGTTCCCCAGGCCACGAGTTCCGAGGCGCGGGGATTTCCCAGGAGATTGTCCTTAAGAAAGCCCACCTTTTCGCCGTTGCCCATGCGGGCGGCCTTGACCTGGACCAGGGCCAGCCTGGCCGCGTTCCGCACCACGAACTTGGACCCGGGGCCTGCCAGTTCATCCAGGGCTGCCTCGGAGCCGGCCGAGGCGATGAGCCCCAGGGCCCGCAGGGAGGCCAGGCGCACCGAGGGGTCGGCCGAGTCCAGACCGGCCGTGGCCGTGTCCAGTCCGGCGTCCGAGCCCAGGAGCCCCAGGGAGCCGGCTGCGTAGATGCGCACGATTTCGTCGTTGTTGTAGTCGTCCAACTCGGCCAGAAGGAGGTTCACGGCCTTTTTGTCGCCGGTAAGGCCCAGGCCCAGGATGGCGGCCTTTTTCACCGTGGCGCTGTCAGCCTGGCGATTGGCGTTGGCCCCGTCCAGGGCGTCGGCCAAAAGCTTGAAGGCCCGGTTGCCCCCGATTTCGCCCATGGCCCGGGCGGCATTGACGATGAGGCTGGCGTTGTCCGAGGTCTCCAGGATTCCGGCCAGGGCCTCCAGGGCGTCCTTGGCCTTCAGCTCACCCAGGAGGTTCATGGCCGTGACCTTGGCGGCCAGGGCTTCCGGGCCTTCCAAAAGGGCCAGGAGATCGGCCACGGCAGCATCGCCCTCGGCCAGGACTTCCTCGAAGATGGCGCCGTACTGGTCTGTCTGGGCTGCCGGGCCCTTGAGCTTGGCCACAGCGGGCCCGGCCGAGGCCATGGCCGGGAGGCAGAGGATCGAAACCGCGATGAGGCTTGCGATCAGGGTTCTCTTGTTCATGGTGCCGATTCCTTTCCAACGGGTTGCGGGGGGGCTCCCCCTGGTTCCAGTCTGGTAAGAGGTCTTACCAGCAGTCTGCGCCCAGAAATAGTCTCCGGCCGAAAAGGAAAAGACAAACGGATTCCGGCTCGGTATCCACGACCGCACCTGAAGGCACGCCTTCCGGGGCTCTGGGTCACGGTTGAATTGTTTTGGGGCTTGGGGGGCGCGGGCTTGGGTTGGGATGGGCCGCGCCCTGAGTTCGTCCGAGCCGGAGCCCGAACTGGTCAGACCATTTATACCTGGATTCTGGGATTGTCAAGCGGTAAATGATAATGGTGATGCAACAAGTCCGAAATCCGCCCCATCCATCATTCCGGAAAAAGAGTTAATCCGGTTATTTCAGTTCGTTATAAAAGCCCTGACCCCCGGCTTCCCGCCTGCGCGAGGACAGGCTTCGCCGGGATGACGGATTGTTGCAGGGCCATCAAATGATGGGTTTGGAATTTTTTCTCCTTCATCCCCCGGATTCCAGCAGTTCGGCAAAGGCCTGGACCCGGGTGGTTGCCGCGCCCGTGGTTTCGTCCCCCTCGGCGGAGAACTCCAGGAAAAGGGTGCTGAACCCTTCCTCCCGGGCCCGCCTTTCCAGGTGGGGCCACTCGAAGTACTCGTATTCGCAGAATTTTTCGCCGCAGAAGATGAGCCCCTGGACCCCGGCGGCCCGGGCCCTGTCCAGGAGGCGTTCCACCCGGCGGTCCGCCGTGGGGAGCAGGGTGGGGCAGGGCTCGTGGTTGGAGTAGAACTCCAGGTAGTATCCGGCCAGGTCCCCGCGCACGGCCGGGGTGGAGGCGTACGACCGGTGGAAGACCGCGATGTCGTTGGACGCGGGCACCAGCCCCGCCGCGTCCATGGCCCGGCACGCGGCCGGGGGCGGGGGCAGGATGCCCGAGATCATGACCCGAGGCCCTGTCCGCTTCTGCCGCCCGGACACCCGGGCCAGGGTTTCCTCAAAAAACAGGATGCGGCCCTCCACAGCCAGGAAAACGGCCCGGGAAAGGGTCTCGCAGAACTCGGCGAAACCCATGCGGCCGGCGGCGGCCTCCTGTTCCAGTTCCCGGCCCAGGTCCCGGGCCCGGGCATACAGGTCGGTGCTCAGGTCAAACTTTTCCTGATCAAACGGCCGGGCAAAGGCGTCCGAAAGCTCGCCGCAAAGGCGGAGGATCTCCTGTTTCAGATATCCCCCGTGGTGGGCCGGGCCGCCCGATCCCAGGGGCAGGTGGAGCCGGAACCGGGGGAGCTTCCCTCCCCGCCCGGAAAGCCCCTGGTCCAGGATTTCCGGCAGGTTCCGCAGGGTGTCGCAGGCGTTGTAGAAGAGGAGGCCGGACAACAGGTCCCGGCCTTCGGAGAGCACGAACTGGACCAGCCGCCGACCCACGGAGCAGGTGAAGGCCTGGAGGTGCCGGTCCGCCTCGGCGTACCCGGAGACCAGGGGCGAGAGCCCCCACAGCACCAGGGGCGCAAGGCCCAGGGAATGGAGAAGTTCCTCGGGCGGGTACAGGGGAAAACAGCCGATGACCGGCCCCCGTTCCCGGAGGCGGGCGAGGTCTTTTCGAATGGCGGCGGCGAGGTCTTGCACGGGTGTCGGGGCCTTCCTTGGGGTTTCGGCGTTGGGGCCATGGGGCGAGACTGGATGCCCCGAATGGATCATTCGTCTTTCCGATTGGTTATCTCCGGTGTTCCCGGGCTTTGTCAAGGCAGGGCCGGGAACAACGTCTCCGGGCTCTCCGGCGGATTTGACATCCCGGCCCGGATGATCATTGTTTTTAGGGACACACGAGGATTTTTGGAGACAGCCCCCAACCCTGGAAAGGAACTGCCATGAGCCGGTACGAATGCCCCTGCGGATACGTCTATGACCCGGAGATCGGAGACCCGGAACACGGGATCGAGCCCGGCACGGCCTTTGAGGACCTGCCGGAGGACTGGGTGTGCCCGACCTGCGACGCGGAAAAGGAATTTTTCGAGAAGCTGGATGGATGATTTTCGTGTAATCCATGGATTTTTTTGCTTTTGAAACATTCACCCAGAATCCATCCGGCAGGAGGACGCATGAAGGTATTGGGACTGGACGCAAGCCCCAGGGAGGGCGGGAACACGGAAAAACTGGTGCGTCAGATCCTGGCGGGCGCGGAAGAGGAGGGGGCGCAAACGGCCTTTTACAAACTTTCCAGGATGAGCCTGTCCCCGTGCATGGGCTGCAACGAGCAATGCCGGGACACGGGGGTCTGCGAGATCGCCGACGACATGGAAGGGCTTTACGGGGAAATCCGGGAGGCTGGTGCCGTGGTCCTGGGATCGCCCGTGTACATGGGCCAGATGACCCCCCAGGCCAAGGCCTTCCTGGACCGTCTGGTGCCGTTTTTGCGCCCGGATTTTTCCATGCGGTTCGCAGCCCCCAAAAAGCTTTTTTTCGCCTTCACCCAGGGCAACCCGGACCCCGAAGCCTTCCGGGTTTATTTCGACTACACCGAACAGTTCCTTTCCCGGATGTTCGACATGCAAAAAACCCTGGTGATCCCCGGCACCCGCGCCCCGGACGACATCCTGGGCCTGGAGGGTTTCCCGGAAAACGCCCGGGAAGCGGGCCGGGGCCTGGCGCGGTAGCCGCGCCGACCCCTTACCTGGGCCCCAGGATTCGGGCGCCCAGGCGGCCGGTGAGGGACTTGGGCATCAGGGGGTTCAGCACCTGGTGGATGATGCGGTTCTTCAGGCCCGGGACGTGGACCAGCCTGCCCTTCTGAAAGGCGGCGAGCCCCTCGGCGGCGATGTACGCCGGGGTGGCCAGGCCTGAAATCTTGAACCAGTGCATGGAGTCCGGGATTTCGTTTCGCACCAGGGGGGTGTCCACGTAGGAGGGGCAAAGGGCCGTGACGCGAACGCCCGCTCTGCGCACCTCGGCGGCCACGGCCAGGGAGAGCGCCAGCATTCCGGCCTTGGTGGCCCCGTACACCGCGTGAAAGGGCGTGGGCTGGAGCGCGGAGGCGGACACCAGGTTCAGCACGCCCCCGGCCCGGGCGGCAATCATGTCCGGCAGGCAGAGGTGCATGAGGGAAAGGTAGGCGGAAAAGTTCACGTCCACCATGAGGCGCTGGCGGGCCAGGGGGATCTTCGCGAACTCGCCGTAGGCCAGGAGCCCGGCGTTGTTCACCAGAACCTCCACCGGCCCGAAGGCGGAAACCGCCGCCTCGTGCATGGCCACCGGCCCCTTGGGCACGGAGAGGTCCACGGCCAGGGTGTGGGTCTCCACCCCGTGGCGAGCGGCAAGCTCCCCCGCCCAGGCGTCCAAAGCCTCCTTCTCCGTTGGAAGCGCCCCCATAAAGAGGTTCGCCCCTTCCGCCGCAAAACAGCCTGCCAACTCCTTCCCGATCCCCGACGACGCACCGGTGATGAGGACGTTTTTTTGTTTCAGGGGGATGGGTCTCATGGGGCGGCTCCTTTTGTGGGTTTTCCTTCAGGGATTGGGAGGAAGAGGTTTCCCGTTCCATCCGCTTCCAAGACCTTTTGCGTTTTGCGTTCTGGCAATGAGTTGCAAGTGACTCCATGGATGAAAACAAATTGCCAGCGATGCATATAGTTGATGAATTATTTTTCGAGTAAACCGGATTCATACAAAAATTTAGCAACCTCCATCGAAAAGATTCTTGAAGGATGGATATAGTCTTTTGGCGTATTTCTTGTAGTTTTGATATCGAAACAGTTTGAGTAATGAAAGAAAAGCGGAAAAAGATTATAATATTCCATGTTCATTTCGGCTGCGATACTTATAATTTTATTGTATGTTTCTTGTTCCTGATCCGCCCACTTGCTATAGTGGTCAAGCTTGGGATAAATCACCATTTTAAGATCGAAGTTATCAATTTTAGAATAATCAACCATCTTTTCGAGGTTGGTTTTGAATTCTTCCGCGAGGCTATCAAAATCCTGCTGTGGAGATTTTAAGGATAGATACATACGATAAATTACAGAATTTTTAAACAGCCACATGTTGAAATGTTTGCGCCCAAGATTTGGAGATACTACAACAGTACTGTTGTCATCATTTTTGAGTATGACTGGTGCTGAATCGAGATCGCCCAAACATAACCCAAGAACAACAATGTCAGGTCTTGTGAGTCGGCAATATCTTTCAAAGTATCTCAGTTCATTATGAAATGAATACCCATGAACTCCGCAGTTCCAGAATTCATATTTCCCTTCGTTATTGAATAGCTTTTCTAAATACTCCTGCGTGTAACCTATGGCAGTGATCGAGTCGCCCAAAAAAAGAACGCGAATGGTTTCCTGGTTCTTTTCGATATCGTACTCATTGTTTTTGGTCCCTGTAGAATTGTATTCGCAACCTTTCCCCATGCATGGCCTGTATCCCAACTCGTCATCAAAGCGATATTGCTTCCTGTCGTAGTCGGAGGTGTAATGGTCAGGCTCACTCTTCGCCGAAAAAAAATAGGGGCTGAAGGGGCGGCAGGCGATTTCCACCAAAAAAGCGGCAACAAAAATTCCTGCCAGGATCAGAAAAAGCCTGCCCAATGTTTTTCTGGATCGCGTGTTTATAGTTTCTGTCGAACGGGATGTTTTGCGCGAGGAAAAGAGGCTATGCATCATAAGTATTCCTGCCGGTTCCCACTGCCACCCCCCCCGATGGGTTGCCCCTGGCACTTGCCACAAAAGCGCCCCGGACGAAAATATCCACGAAAATCAATAAGTCGCCACGGCAAATGGGTCATGAAATATTCTTGAGTCAACGGCATTGAGTGGCGTCCGGTGACCAATGGCCCGTCAAACGCGCTTCAGCAGGCCGTTTTTCAGAAAATAGCCGAAATCCTGGAAGTAGCGCCCGTTCACGAGCTTGTGCGCCGAGGCCGCCAGCATCCCCCCCGTCAGGCTTCCAATGTAGCTGGCGTCCCGGGTGATGGCGGGCATGCCCAGGCGGTGACCCAGGGCCAGGTTCATGTCCGAGGCCGTGGTGAAGCACTTGTCTACATGGATGATTTTTTTGGCGTTCCGGATCGTTGCGCGCGCACAGGAACCCAGGAGGAACACCTCGTGGCCGCGAGCGTCCACAGGCTCTTCCACCTTCCCGATGACAAAGGTGACGGGCAGCGCGCCGGCAAAAGGCCCGGGCCCGGCAAATCGCTCCAACGCGCCCAGAAACATCTTCAGGCCCATGACGCAGCCGGTCTCGCAGAGCCCACCGCCTTCCTTGTAGGGCCCCTGGAAAAGCCGCATGGGGCTTTGGAGGCGGGACAGCTCGGCATGGATATCCTGCCACCGGAAAAACTCCTCGTCATACGGTTTCAGCTTTTCCGCGTGCCGGTCCAGTTCCCCGATGGAGGCAACATCGCCCAGAAGCTCCACGCCGCCCAGCTCTGCCGGACCATATCCGCGCTCGATGCAAACCGCCAGATACGGAACATCCCCGGCCGCAAGCCCCAGGAGACTTGCGCCCACGAGGTCCACGGCCATGGGATTTTTCCCCATGAGAACAAGCCCCAGGTGCCGGGGCGTGGGAAATGCCTCGTTGCCCAGGCCCACGTCAATGGCGTCCATCATGATGAAATCCGGGGTTCCCACGGTCAGAAGGTCCGCTATTTTTTCATTGAGCAAAAAATCGTGACGGATGGAACGCTCGTCGTCGGACAGGATCCCGATGTTGAGCTTGACCGCGCCGGTCATGCGGGACACGCAGTGGCACTTCAACTTGGGCAGGTAAACCCGGGCGTCCGCCCGGGTCATTTTCCGGTTGAGCCGCACGGTGTCGTGCACGCGCCCGCCCACAAACACCCGTTCCCGAAGCTCCTCGTCCATGCAGCAGAGGCTCACGGGCACGCCTTTTTCGCGCAGCCGGGACCGCTCCTCGAAATACCCGGCAAACCGGAAGCAGAGCCTCGTGGGAACCCCCACGGCGCAGTTTTCCCCCACCGTGAGGCGGCGAACCCCGGGAATTCCCGCCAGCGCCATGGCCGCCGCCCCCACAAAAGACGGAGGCGTGAAAGCGGTCCGGCCGAAGGTTTCCGGATCGTGAGCAAAGACCACGTTGGGCTTTACAAACACGTCCCCCTGGGGCGAAAATCCCAGGGTTTCCATCCCCTCCCTCAAAATCGCCGCCAGCCTCTCCCGGTCATAATCCGGGCACTTGCGCACCAACACCCGATTGTCTTGGGAACTCGCCCCCATGCCCGCCTCCCGTTTTTCCGGATATCTCAAAAATTCTACCACCTCGCGCCATCCCGGTAAACACGGGGACCGCAAGGGACGAAAATGCGGGAGGCTCCGGCACCTTGCTGGTGGGGTCCGGAGGGCAACCTGTTCAGGCTTGGGTGGGTTTGTTGGGTTTCGTTCCTCAACCCACCCTACAGGACTCTTGAAAAGCCCGGCTCCCGGCCTTCGCCGGAATGAAGTTTTTGCCACTTGGTTGCTCAACCCACTATTTTATATGGCAAAAAGTTTGGGAAGGGGGGGGGGGTGGGGGGGGAGGGGGGACTTTTTTCAAAAA
>JAHJUF010000095.1 GCA_018829095.1 Pseudomonadota bacterium
CGGGCTTCATGATGAAACCCATAGCACCTAGTGGAGAAAAAGTCTAGTTTTATTTTTCTTGTTATATCAATATGTTGTGCTCATGGATGGGCGATGCCACAAAATCAGGGGCCTACTACCCCCTGAACGCTTACGAATTTTTTTTGCGGGGGGAACCCCTTTTTGAAAAAGGGGTTCCCCCCGCGCCCCCCTTCCCAAAAACTTTTTGGGAGGGGATGCTTCGCATCCCCAAGGGGCTCAACTTTCCAAGGAAAAGGTCTTCCCCCCATGCGGAAAGTCTACCTGAACATGAAGACCCGGGCCGAGGCCCGTGAGATATGGTTTTCCCGGTTTCAAGACCTGAACCCGGGCGCGGAGGAGATTCCCTCCGTGGAGGCGGCCGGGCGGGTCCTGGCCGCGCCGGTGTCCGCCCGCCTGTCCTCCCCGGCCTTCCACGCGGCAGCCATGGACGGCGTGGCCATCCGGGCGACGGACACCTTCGGGGCCACCAAGTCCCAGTCCAAACGCCTTGTGGTGGGCGAGTCCGCCTTCTATGTGAACACGGGGCACCGCATGCCCCCGGGCACGGACGCGGTCATCATGATGGAGCACCTCCGGGCCGGGGAGGACTGGGTGGAGTTCGACGCGGCAGCCTACCCCTGGCAGCACGTGCGCAAGGTGGGGGAGGACATCGTGGCCACTCAGATGCTCTTCCCCACGGGCCGCCTCCTGACCCCGGCCTGCGTGGGGGCGCTCCTGACCGGGGGGGTGTTTTCCGTTTCCGTGCGGAAACAGCCCCGGGTCCTGGTCCTGCCCACGGGCGATGAACTCACCGGCTGGGAGGAGGCCGCGAAATCCGGTCTGCCCGATGGCCGGATCATCGAGTCCAACTCCCACACCCTGGGGGGCCTGGTGCGGGAGGCCGGGGGCAAGTGGGAGCCCCTGCCCATTCTGCCCGACCGGTTCCCCGTGATCCGGGACGCCGTGGACCGGGCCGCGAAGAGCGGTTGCCAGATGGTTCTGGTCCTGGCCGGGTCTTCCGCCGGAAGCGAGGACCACACGGCCCGGGTCCTGGGGGACCTGGGGGAAGTCCTGGTCCACGGGGTGACCATGATGCCCGGCAAGCCCGTGGTCCTGGGGGATGTGAATGGGGTGCCCGTCCTGGGTGTGCCGGGGTATCCCGTGTCCGCCATGGTGGCGTTCCAGGAGTTCGCCGGGCCTCTTTTGCGCCGGATGCAGGGCCTGCCCGAAGCCGAGGCCCGGACCGTGGCCGTGTTTCCCAGCCGGAAGATCCCGTCGAAACTGGGGTTGGAGGACCACGTGCGGGTGAAGCTGGGCCGGGTGGGCGGGCGCATCGTGGCCACGCCGCTGCCCCGGGGCGCGGGCATCATCACCTCGGTCACCGAGGCCCACGGCGTGGTGCGCATAGGCAACGAGAGCGAGGGCGTGGGAGCCGGGGAGGAGGCTGTGGCCGAGCTGTTGGTGCCCGCGGCTGAGGTGGAAAAAACCCTGGTGGCCGTGGGCAGTCACGACAACAGCCTGGATCTTCTTGCCGACGGCCTGGCCGTCCGGGGTCTTTCGCTTTCATCCGTGCACGTGGGGTCCATGGGCGGCATCCTGGCCGTGAAGCGCGGGGCCTGCCACCTGGCCGGGACCCATCTCCTGGACACCACGGACGGCACCTACAACCTGTCCTACATCGCCAGACACCTGGCCGGGATACCCGTGCGCCTGGTGCATCTGGTCATGCGGGACCAGGGGCTCCTGGTCCCCCGGGGAAACCCGAAAGATATCCAGGGCGTTCGGGACCTGGCGGAAAAGGACGTGCTCTTCCTCAACCGCCAGGCCGGCTCCGGCACCCGGGTGCTCCTGGACTACCGTCTGGATCAGGAGGGGGTGTCCCCAACGGACATCCGGGGCTACGCCAACGAGGAATACACCCACATGGCCGTGGCCGTGGCCGTGAAGAGCGGCGCGGCGGACTGCGGCCTGGGCATACTCGCCGCCGCCCGGGCCCTGGATCTCGACTTCGTGCCCGTGGTCACGGAGCAGTACGACCTCATCATCCGGGAGGAGCATTTTGGGTCGGACAAGATCCGGGCGCTTTTGTCCATCCTGGCTGACCCGGAATTCAAAAAGGCCGTCCAGACTCTGGGGGGCTACCACACGGAACGGATGGGGGAAATTCTGCTGTAGGCTCCGCGGCAAGACCTTGTTCCCTACCGGCTCGCCCCCAGCTGCCCCAGGCCGCCCTTCCAGGCGCAGTTCTCGCAGTGGACCGTGGTCGTGGCGTCCATCTCCGGAGGACAGGGATAGTCCTCCTCGTAGACCGGCCCGCCTTCGCCCCAGGCGAAATGATAGGTTTCGTACTCGTCTTCCGGGTCCTTCACGTAGAAGCTCCCGCAACCGCAGAGAGGGCATTTCATGGCGCATCTCCCTATTTCACGACAGGGTTGTAGGTGGGGGCGTTGACGTCGGTTTTTCCGGCCTTCCCCGGCGGCTTTTTCTTTTGCAAGATAAGTTCGCCGCCCCGGAGATGCAATCGTTTTGGGTAAAGCCCCGTTGTTTTGCCGGACCGGCCAGGGCCAGGGTTTCCCGGTCGCGCAGGGGGGTGGTTTTATGGTATAAGGAAAAAGCTCTTTTTCGCCAGTTCACACCCCGCCCCTCTCTCCCCGCCGGGAGACCGGGATGCGCCCGAACCATCCCCGCAAAGGAGGTGCCGTCCATGTCCGTCATCACCATTTCCCGAGGTTCCTTCAGTCATGGCAAGGAGGTCGCCGAGAAGCTCGCCGCCCGCCTGGGCTACCAGTGCATCGCCCGGGAGGTGCTTCTGGAGGCTTCCCAGGAGTACAACATCTCCGAACTGAAACTTTCCAAGGCGGTGTTCGACTCCCCTTCCTTCCTGGACCGATTCCTCTACCGCAAGGAAAAGTACGTGGCCTTCATCCAGTCCGTGGTCCTGCGGCACCTCCGGGAGGACAACGTGGTGTACCACGGTTTCGCGGGCCATTTCTTCGTCCGGGACGTGCCCCACGTCCTCAAGGTGCGCATCATCGCCGACCTGGAGGACCGGACGAAGATCGTCATGGAGCGCGATGATGTGACCCGGCGGGAGGCCCAGGAGACCCTGCGCCACCTGGACGACCAGCGGAGCAAGTGGAGCAGGCGGCTCTACGGCATCGACACCCAGGACCCGGTGAGTTACGATATGGTGCTTCACATCCACAACCTGACGGCGGACGACGTGGTGGAGGTCATCGCCCATACTGCTGGACTCCCCCGGTTCAGGACCACCCCCGGAAGCCAGCAGCGGATGGAGGACCTGTACCTGGCCGCTCTGGTGAAGGCCGCTCTGGTGGAGGCCCATCCCGACGTGGAAGTGGAGGCGGAAAAGGGCGACGTCCTGGTGAAACTCAACGGAACCCTTTCCGCCCGGGGGGAGCAGGACGCCGAGCGGGCGAAGGAGATCGCCAGGAAAATCCCCGGGGTCACGGACGTGCGGGTGGAGATCCGGTTCACCGAAACCTATTGACCCCCGTCCCAAGGCAAATGGAAATCCGCGGGAAAAAGGAAAGGCAACGCTCATGAAGGTGAACGGCAACTGGTGCCGGGCCATCGCCGTGGAACCCGGAGACCCCGTGGCGGTGAAGATCATTGACCAGCGGTGGCTTCCCCACAAGTTCGTATGGACGGCCCTGGAAACCGTGGGCGACGTGGTGGCGTCCATTGCGGACATGCAGGTCCGGGGAGCGCCCCTCATCGGGGCCACCGGCGCCTGGGGGGTGTACCTGGCCGTGCTCCGGAAGACCGGGAGCCAGGAATTCGGCCCCTACTTCCAGCGCCAGTGCGCCCGCATCCGGTCCGCCCGCCCCACGGCGGTGAACCTGGCCTGGGCCGTGGACCGGGTGCAAAAGGCGGTCCTGGCCGAGGCCGACCCCGGCCGCCGGGCCGAGGCGGCCCGGGCCGAGGCGGCCGCCATCACCGATCTGGAAGTGGAAAACTGCAAAAGCATCGGCCGGCACGGCGCGGAAATCATCGAGAAGATCCACCGGGAAAA
>JAHJUF010000096.1 GCA_018829095.1 Pseudomonadota bacterium
CTGGCCTTCCTGCGTTCCGTTTTCGAGCAGACCGGCAAGCCCCACCAGGGGGTGTATTTCGTGGCTCCCCTGGAGGATTTCGGTTATCTGGGCAAGCCGATGGAGGACCAGGAACGCATCGCCCACGCGGAGGGAAAACTGGGCAAGAAGAAACGCTGAGCAACCGCCGCAATCCGCAGATCCCTTTCCTTCTCCATTCCATGAACGCGCAATTCGGTATCCTGTTGTCTTTCCCGTGTCATTCCTGTTTCGACAGGGGCGATTCCCCGGACCGGACCAGAGCCGCCTTGAGGGCGATGGGGCCGATGATCTGGTTGATGGCGATGACCGCCAGGATGATGGTGGTGAGCAGATCCCCGATTTCCGGGAACTGGCGGCAAGCCAGTTGGGCGAGGCCGATGGAGACCCCGGCCTGGGTTAGATAGGTCATGCCCGCCCAGTTCCGGTGCTCGGGCGGGTCTCCGGCCAGGACCCCGGAAAGGAAAGCCCCCCCGTAAATCCCAGCGGCCCGCACCAGGACCAGGGAGACGGCCAGGGGCCAGGCCACAGGGAGCACGGCGAGATTGAGAGAGGCCCCGGCCAGGGAGAAGAACAGCAGGTACACGGGCAGGGAGAAGCGGTTCAGGTTGTCCAGGAATCCCGGGCCGTTGGGGCTGAAATTCTGGATGAAGAACCCTGTGGCCATGCAAAGGAGGAGCGGCTCCAGGTGCAGGGAGACCCCGAAGCGTGAGGTCATGAGATGGTCCAGCCCATCGCTGGCCCTGGAAATGCCCAGGGCGAAAAAGACCAGGAACAGGGCCAGATCCCTGCCGCTCACCTTCATGTAGGCGCTCACCGCCTTACCCAGCAAAATGCCCGCCGCCATGGAGGCGATGATTTCCGTGAGCAGGGCGGCGAAGGCCATGAGATCGGCGGGAACCCCGGGCATCAGGATCATGCGGCCAACGGTAAGGGCCACGGTGAACAGGATGATGATGAGCACGTCCGTCACCAGGGTGACGCCCAGAATGGTCTGGGTAAAGGGGCCCTGGGCCCGGCACTCGCTGATGACGGCGATGGCCGAGGAGGGGGACCGGGCCACGGCCAGGACCCCCGTAAGGAGGGCCAGAACCAGAATATGGGCCCTGCCTATCCCGGCCAGGAGAGCGAATCGGGGGCCCAGGAAAAGGAGAAACGAGAAGACCAGGAAAAAAACCGCCAGGGCAATGAAAAGCGTGCTGGAGGCCACGGCCCGTCCCCGGCCGGACAGGGCGGAAAGCCGGAGGGTGGCTCCTGCGGCCAGGCCGATGAAATTCACGGCCAGGTCGTTCACCATGCCCAGCCGAAGCGTCATCTCGTGGGTGAGGATGTTCAGGACGTGGGGCCCGGCGGTCATGCCCACCAGGATGTAGCCCGTGAGCTTGGGAAGCCCCAGGGCCGAGAGAACCCGGGCCCCGGCCCAGGACGCCATCATGAGGAACCCCAGGGTGAAGTTCAGTTGCCCGGCTTCCCGGGGCCCGGTTCCCGCGTGGATCTGGAGGATCCCCAGAGCGCCTACAGCCAAAAGCAGAAAGACCAGGAGGTCGATGCGGTCCGGGATTCCCTTGAACCTGGATCCTGGCTTCATGCGGAAACCCTCCCCAGGAGCCGGTTCAAAAGCCAGGGATTCACCAGGTCGTCCGCCATCGCAGCCAGGAGCACCACGCCCAATACCGGCTCGGTCAGGGCCGGGGGAAAGGCGTGGTGAAACTCCAGAAGAAAGGCCATGGCCAGCCCTCCCTGCTCCAGGAGCCCCAGGCCCAGGCTCCGGGGCTGGTCCCCCAGGCCGGGCAGCCGGGTGGCGAGGGCGCCTCCGGCTCCCTTGGCCAGGAACCGGAGCAGCCAGTAGCCTGCCGCAACCGCGAATATCCAGGGAGAGCTGATTTTCCACGCCGCGCCGAGGAAAACCAGGAGCAGGAGGTAAAAAGGCTTTTCCACCCCGGCCAGCCGACGGTAGATCCTCTCCTTGTGGCGGGACACATTCACCAGCCACAGCCCGGCCAGGAAGTTTAAGACCAGGGGCGAGAACCCGGCCAGGGAAGCCATGCCCCCCAGGAGAAGCACCATGGCGATGACCACCATGAGCATCTCATCCGAGGGCTGGCGGCGGTTCAGAAGAAGGGTGAAGACCAGGATGAATCCCATGCCCGAAAGGATCGCCACCCCCGGAAGGCCCGGAATTCCTGAAGCGGGGCAGGGCGGCGCCGGGGCGAAGAGGAAGATCAGGCAGAAAACCGCCAGGGCTGCGGCCCCGTCCAGGCCGGAAATGTAGCGCAGGAGAGTCACAAGCCCCTGCCGCCGAGGGGCCAGCCAGGCTGGAGCCAGGGCCAGCCCGGTCTGGGCCGATGCTGCGGCCGTGGCCGCCAGAACCAGGGCTGCCGAGGTTTTCCAGGAGGGACTGACTCCGCCCAGAAAGCCCATGCCCCAATATCCCGCCGCCCCCATCACGGCCATGGTGATTCCCGAGATGATGAGGGCCGCCCAGAGGAACTCCCCGGGAAACCGGCGGAGCTTGGCCAACTCGAACTGGAAGCCGTAAAGCAGGCCGACCCAGCCCAGGACCGATCCGGAAAGGGGAATGAGCCCCTGGGTGGTGGGCTCGTCCAGCACCCCGGAAAACGCGGGCCCCAGCAGCACGCCGAGGAACAGGAACTCCGTGCCCGTAAGTCCGAACCAGGGGAGGAAGGAAGACGAAAGCCGGCGGAAGGAATAGCGGTATCCCGCGAAGACCAGCACCAGAACCAGAAGGAGGACGAAAATGGTTTTCATGGGAACCCATCAGCCGCCAGAATGAATGCAACCCGGTTCATGCCCGCTGGAGGATCACGGCCTTGCGGACCAGGATTTCGTAGTAGGTCAGGACGCGGTTCACGTAGCGGATGGGCTCGGAACCCCGGCAGTAGCCGAACTCCGTGTCCTGGTAGTGCTTGCGTACCTGGAGCAGGGGAAGGGTGACGCACATGGAGGACCATTGGTTCGGGTCCAGGCCCTTTTCCAGGGCCAGCCGCCGGGCGTCGGTCACATGGCCGTATCCCACGTTGTAGGCGGCCAGGGCGAAGAAGAGCCGGTCCGGCTCCTTGATTTCCGGAAAGCGGTCGTGGAGTTTGCGCAGGTAGGCCACCCCGGCCCGGATGTTCTCGTGGGGGTCCAGCCGGTTCTCCACGCCCATTTCCAGGGCCGTCACCTCGGTGAGTTGCATGAGGCCCCGGACGCCCGTGTAGCTCTCGGCCAGGGGGTCGAAGTGGGATTCCTGGTAGGAGATGGCCGCGATGAGTCGCCAGTCGAATCCGTTTTTGGCAGCCGCCTCCACGATGGCTTCCCGGTAGCGGGGCAGGCGGGTTTTCAGACGGCGGTGGAATCGCTTCAGGTCCAGGTAGTCGAACTCGTCCAGGTCCCGGTAATACTTGTTCCAGAGGCGTTCGACCGTGCCATCCCTCTTGACCTGGATCAGGAAACGGTTGATTTCTGCCAGGAGCCTTTGGTCCCCCTTTTTCACGGCCCAGGCCAGGGGGCGGGGCTCGTCCAGGGAAAAGGCCGGCATGAGGTCCGGAAAGTGGCGGCGGGCCAGGAGGACCAGTTGCTCGTCAGCCACGGTAGCCTCGATCTCCCGGTTTGACACGTCTTCCAGGAAAAGCTCCTGGTTCCCCTCCGGGTGGGCCACCAGGGTGAAGGGCGGGGTTTCCGGGGCCTGCTGGCGGAGCAGATACTCGAAGAAACTTCCCTTGCGCACATGGATGGACCGGCCTTCCAGGTCTTCCATGCCCCGGACGTTCCTCTCGTAGCGGTGCACCACCACCTCTTGCTGGACAAGACGGTAGGGGACGGAGTAATTCAGGAAGTGGCGGCCGGCCTTGGTGACGTGAAGGCCCGCAGCGATCAAATGGGCCCGGCCCTGCTCCAGAAAGGCCAGGCGTTTTTCCAGGGGAGGGGTCAGGACCTGGAGGCGGACTCCCAGGTGTTGGGCAAAGGCCTGGGCCAGGTCGTACTCGAATCCCCGGGGCTGGTCCTGGTACTGGTAATAACCGTGGGAGGAATTGGAGGAAAGGACCACCAGGGTCCCGGCGTTTTGGATGGCGGCCAGGGAATCGGGCTCGCGGCATCCGGAGAAGGCCAGAAGGAGGGCCAGGCATCCAACGGCCACCGTCAGCCTTCCGGCTCGGCATCGGACGGTGCGCGTCTGGATTTGATTTGCCTCGTCGGGCATGGGAAAATGTTTGGCTCGAAGCTCCCCGGGAATGCCATGAAAACGGACGGTGCCTGGAAGGGGGAGGCGGATTCCGGGCCGTGTCATCCAGAAAAGAATCGGACGTCACCCGCGATTCGAGGGCGAATATACCATCCGTGCCCTGCAAAGGGCAAGGGATTCGCAGGGTTGGGCGGAAAAGGAGAGGACCTTCATGGATTGGAGCTTGTTGGCCAGGACGTTTGCAATGGTTTTCCTCGCTGAACTGGGGGACAAAACCCAGTTGGCCACCTTCGGATTATCGGCCTCGGGAAACTCCCGGCTCACGGTGTTTCTGGGCGCGGCGGCGGCGCTGGTCGCCAGCAGCCTGGTGGCGGTGCTGGCCGGGGGCATGGTGGGCAAACTGGTGAGCCCCTCCACTATCCGGGTGGCGGCGGGGGTTCTTTTTCTGGGCCTGGGGGCCTGGATGCTCATCACCCACGGCCGCTGACCCCGGACCGGGCCCCCGGAGCGGGGGGCCTTCCAGTTCCCAAAGGAAAGGTTCCCCCGCCCTGGAGGCCCGGACCGCCGGGCTTGGCCCAGCGTCTTGAATCTGCTACATATTGCCTGTCCGCCCCAGCCGCTCCTCCTCCATCCGGCGGATGATCCTGACCCATGGAAAAAGTCTTTGTCTTCGCGGTCTGCGGGAGAGCCCAGCATACCCGGACCCTTTCGGTGGCTCTGGACCTCCTCTCCCGGTACTCCCGGGTTCCGGCCCTGGTGGTCACGGACCCGGCCCGGAACGAAGAGCCTGTGGGCCATTCCCGGGTCGTGGAGGTGGAGACGCCGCCGGAAATGGACCACGCCCGGGCGGCCATCTGGCTGAAAACCAGCCTCCACCGCATCTTGCCCCCGGGGCCGCGTTACTGCTACCTGGACTCGGATGTGCTGGCCGTGCGGCCCGGGGTGGACCGGGTGTTCGGAGCGGTCCGGGGCCCCCTGGCCTTTGCGCCGGACCACTGCCCCATCTCGGAGTTCGGACCCTATGCCTATGATTGCGGGTGTCTGGAAGCTATGCGAACGCGGACCGGGCTCCTCCAAAGGATGCTCCGGGCCGGAGATGAGCGGCTCGCCCCCAGCCCGGAGCTGGCCGAGGCCAAGCGGGACCTGGACGCCCTTACCCAGGGGCTCCAGTTTGTCCTGGCCCGGCGGCTTTCCTGGGCTCCCGGGTTGCTTGGGAGCCTCCTGCGGGGACTGTACTGGCGCTATTTTTTGAAGGTCCTGGTGCGGGGCCGGTTCGTCTGGGACCAGGAGACCCGGACCTGGAAGGACGCCTCGGGCCACGTGTTGGCGGACGAGGGGCGCTACCACGACCTCCTGGAGGATGTGCGTCAAAGCCTGGGATTCACGTTCGAACGGGACAGCTTCACCTGGCGCGACCAGGAGGGCAGGGCGGTGTTCGAGCACCGGTGCTCCCATTTTCAGGAGGCGGCCCGGGAGACGTTCGGGGTGGACATCCCGGACCCGGACTGGGTGCATGCCAACGGAGGGGTGTTCGTGTTCGACCACCGGGCCTCGAGCTTCCTGGACGCCTGGCACGACCGCACCATGGCTATCTTCCACGAGCCCCGGTGGGCGGTCCGGGATCAGGGCACCCTGGCGGTGACCGCCTGGGATTTCGGGTGGCAGCACGCGCCCCGGCTGCCTGTGGAGTACAACTTTCTCGCGGACTACCACGACCCCAAAGTGATCCACCACGGACGCCTGGTTTTTTCCACGGAGGGAAAACGGCGGATCAGGCCCCGGTTCGTCCATATCTATCACGAGTTCGGATGCAGGGACTGGACGGTTTGGCAAGAGATCGAAAAACGACTGGCAGGCTGACGGGCCGCAGCCTTTTCGGACGCGGCCGGGTGGACCTGCATGCCGCCTCCCCGGCCACGGGATTCGGCGCGGGGCCAGGTTCCGTTGCCCCGGTGGCCCCGGCCCCGGAGGTCCCGGCCTTCTTCTGGGAAACGGTCCTGGCCGAGGTCCGGGCAAACGGACCCGACCGGCTGGTGGCCCTGGTGCCCCGCCGGCCCGGGCGGGGGGTCCTGGCCGGGGACGACCCCCGGGCGCTCCTGGTGCTTCCAACCGGTGCCCCCCAGGGCCCGGGCCCGCCCAAGGCCAGCCTGTGCCCGGATTTCGGGACCTGGCCCGGGACCCGGCAACTCCTGCCTCGCCTTTCCTCCCCCCAGCCCCGGGTCCTGGCCACGGCCGGGCTCCTGGAATGCCTGGAAGACCCCCGGCCCCTCACGGCCCTGCTCCGGGAACTGGTCATGCAGAATCCGGGAAACCTCCTGGTGGCCCTGGGCCCGGAGCCCGGCCCCGGCTCCGGACGCCGCAGGCCCGCCCCGGGGGCCCGCCCGTGGAACGCCCGGTCGCTTTCTCGTTTTTTCACGGCCGCCGGGTTCTCGGTCCAGGGGATCGTCCGGGACGGCCGGGGCCGGTTCGCGGTTCTGGCCCGGGCCGGGCGCGAGGCGTACGAGAGTTTCTTGTCCTCCCGGGGCCTGCCCCTGCCGGACGTCCGGCGGCTGGTGATCTCCACCGAGCACGCGGATTATATCCGGGCCGGGGGCATCGGCTCCTTTGTCCAGGAATGCCAGGCCCTGGCCTCCCGGCCCCCGGCGGTGGTCCTCCTGGGCCGGGTGACCCTGGGCCACCCCGAGTTTCCTCCCAGGGGCGGGCCGTGGATCTCGCCCCTGGACCTTTTCCCGGAATCCCATTGCCAAAGCCTGCCCCCGGCGGACCTGGCCCTGGAAGCCGTCTGCCAGGCCCTGCTTTACTACCCGGGCATTGCCCATATTTCGGTCCAGGACACGGACGGGGTGGGGGCCCGGCTGGCCCAGGCGGCCCGGGCCGGGCTCCTGGGCTCCCGGCTGGGGGTCGAGGTGGTTTGCCACGGCGGGGGCGTGTACCTGGAAAACGGCTTCTCCCAATGGCGGGGCAAGCCCTGGGAAATCCGGGACATGGCCCTGGAACGGGCCGCCATCCAGGAGGCGGGACAGACCCTTTTTCCCACCCGGTTCCTCCGGGACCTGTACCAGGACGCCGGATATCTGGGGGATGCGGCCACCAGCGAGATCCGGGGCCTGCCCTTCGCCTTTCCCGGGGATGCCCCCCTGCCGGAGTTCGTTGCCGCCGACACCCTGGCGTTTTTCGGCCGGGCCAGCCGGATGAAGGGTTTCCCCGAGTTTGTCCGGGCCGTGGAAATTTTGGCGGACGAAGGCCTGGCCCCGGGTCTTTCCCGGATCCTGGTCCTGGGGGAGGCGGACCCGGAAATGGAATCCGTGTCTCGGCGGCTGGAGAATCTCCAGGGGCGCTTCGCCATCCGCCGGGAGTCCCCGGGCCGGGACGGGGCCCGGAAAATCCTGGCCCGCCTGGCTCCCCGGGCTGTGGCCCTGCTCCCCTACCGGGGGGACAACCATCCTTACGCGGTCCTGGAAGCCGTTGCCTCGGGATGCCCGTTTTTGGTCACAGCCGCCGGTGGCGTCCCGGAGATGATTCCCCGGCACCTGGCCCCCTGGGTCCTGTGCCCGGGCGATGCCCGGTCCCTGGCCCGGGGGGCAACGGACCTCCTGGCCCTGGCCCCGGACCGCCGGCGGGAACAGTCCCGCCTGGTGGCCGAGGGCTTTTCCCGGGCCTGGGAGCCCCTGAACCGAGCCTGGAAGAGCCGCTTGGACAAGCCCCCGGCCCGGTGGCGGCCCAGGATCCGGAAGGTCCGCCCGGCCGCCCTGGTCCTGACCGGGGCCCAGGGCCGGGAACGGGAACTCCCCCGTTTCCTGGAGAGCCTCGCGGCCCAGACCCGGGGTCCGGACGTGATCCTGGCCGCCGGGAGCCTGGGCCGCCGGGTCCGGGCCGCGGTCCTTGCCTGCCGGGGCGCGGCCCCCGGCGCCCGGTTCTCCTCCCTGGCCGGCCGGGACCTCCTGGAGGCCGCCAGGGAAACGGGCCTGGCCACCCTGGTCCTGGTCCATCCCTCCACCCGGCTGGCCCCTGATTTTTTTGAACGAATCCTCCTGGCCCTGGAAAACCAGCCCGTTGCCTCGGCAGCCACGTCTTACGCCCGGGTCCGCCAGGCCGGGGGCCGGGTGGTCCGGCCCGCCGGTGGTTCGGGTATGGCAGGGCTCCTGGGGGCCGTGGGCCCGGTGAACGCGGCCTTCCGGGTTTCGGCGCTTCCCCCGGGGGACGGGTTTTCCTGGGACCCCGCCGCCCGGACCCCGGTGCTCGCCTGGCTGGCCCGGATACTGGCCGCAGGCGGGCACCTGGCCGTGGCGCCCCGGGTCCTGTATTCCATTCCCTGTCCCCCGGCCGGCGATTCCAGCCGGGAGCGGACCTTTGTCCTGATGCGGGACCTGGCCCGGAAGGCCGGCTCCCCGGACTCCTTTTTCGCCATCCGGGTGGCGGGCATGATCCAGGAGCACGGGGAGCTTTGGGAGTCCGGGGCCATGGAACTCGCCCTGGCCTTCCACCGGAACCCCCGCCTCATGCGCCTGGGCCGCCGGCTCGCCGGTCTCGTGCAGACCGCCGCCCCTGCCGTCCGCCGCATCCTGGCGAGGGACTGAGCGGATTTTGAAGGGTCTTCAAAATGATGGTTTTTTTGCGGGAAAGCCCAAGCCGGGTTCCCCCTATGTAAAAGGGGGGGCAGGGGGGGTTTCTTTTTAGGATTCAAGCCATTGAACACCCTCTCGCCAGCCCGGGAGGAAAGCCGGGAGAAACAAAGCCGCTGGAATCGGACATTTCTGATGACGCCGCTCCAGACGAAAGGGATGCCTTGAACCGCCCAGTCTTCTTCGGCGCTCCCCAATGGGAAATGAACGGGGTCAACCGCTTCCACGCGGCCCTGGTGCCCGAACTCCGGGCCCTGGGCGTGGACGCCCGGCTCCTGTTCACCCGGCCCCGGAGCGGGTCTGCCGACCCCTTTGCCTTGCCTCCGGAGGCCCCGGCCTTCTGGCTTCCTGTGTCGGACCATGACGGCTGGGTCCTGCGGTGGGACAAGCTCGCCCGCTTCCTGGAGGCCCGGGCCCCTTGCGTGTACCTGCCGGGCTACGACGAGGAATACTCCTTTGCCGCCTCCCTCCTGTCCCCCCGGGTGGCTGTGGTGGGGGCGGTGCACAGCGACGATCCGGCGCACTACGCCCACGCCGCCCGGCTGGGCCCCTGGTGCCGCCGGGTGGTGGCCGTGAGCCAAAAGACGGCCGAGGACACCCTCCTGAAGGCCCCGGCCCTGGAGGACCGCATGGCGCGCATCCCCTGCGGCGTGGCGCCCGCGCCTCCCCGCCTCCCCCGGCCTGCGAAAGCCCCTCTTTCCCTGGTCTGGGCCGGGAGGATGGAGGAGGGCCAGAAGCGGGTGTCCGACCTGGCCGCCGTGGCCTGGAAGCTCCACAGGACCGGAGTCCCCTTCAGCATGACCCTCCTGGGGGACGGCCCGGACCGGGATTTCCTGGCCGCCCGTCTGGGGCCCCTGGCCCATGGCGGTCCGGTGCGCCTGGCCGGGGCCGTGAACCGGGAGGAGGTGGTCCGGGCCTTCCTTTCCCACGACGTGTTCCTCCTGCCCTCGGCTTTTGAGGGCCTGCCCCTGGCCCTTTTGGAGGCCATGGCCGCCGGCTGCGTGCCTGTGGCGGCCCGGGTGAAAAGCGGGGTGGCCGAGGTCGTTCGCCACAGGGAAAACGGCCTCCTGATCCCCGTGGGGGACGTTCCGGCCTTTGCCCGTGCCCTGGCCGACCTCCACGAAAACCCGGACCAGGTGGCGCGGCTTTCCACAGAGGCCCGGCGCACGGTGGAGGAATCCTTTTCCCTGTCCGGCGCGGCCCGGGCGTACCGGGACCTCCTGGCCCAGGTCCTTTGCGAGGCCGAATCCACCCCCCTCGCCCGGCCGGAGCGCCCCATGCCCCTGCCGCCGGGCATCCGATTCTCCCACCTGGGGCCCCTGGCCGTTCTCCAGAAGAGCCGGATCCTCCAGCGGGTCAAGTCCCGGGTCCTGGGCATGGCGCTCCCCAAGGGGCGGCCCCGGTGAAGCCCGCCCCCCTCCCGGCGCGCGGCTCTGGAGACTTTATCCGGTTCGCGGTTTACGTCCTGGCCCTGTTGATCCTGGCCACGCGCCTGGCCACGGCCCTCCATGAACTCCTGGGCCACGCGGCTCTGGCCCTGGCCCTGGGGGGGCGGGTGGAAGAGGTGTGGGTGAGCCTCCTGGGCGGCGGCCGGGTGGCGGTCTCGGGCCTGGAGCAGGCAGGCGCGGCTACGGCCCTGGCCTTCGCGTTTTCCGGCTTGGCCGTGAACCTGGTCCTGGGCCTGACGGCGGCCTGGCTTCTTTTCCGGGGTGCGGACGAACAAAACCCCGGGTCCGGGCCGGTCCTGTTCGTCTCCCTCTTTGCCATGGCCGGAACTTGCGGGGCCCTGGCCTATCTGGCCCTGGGAGCCTGGTACGATTTCGGCGACCCGGCGGCCTGGTCCCGGTCCGGGACGGGGGGGGCCTGGATAGTCTGGGCAGCCCCCATCCTGGCCATGGCCCCGGCGGCGTGGTACACGGCCCGGACCTGGGCCCGGGTCCAGCAATCTCTGTTTCCCCGGTCCGGTTTCCGGGGTAGGCTTGGGGTGGCCGCGGCCACCTTGGGATTGGCTTGCGCTGCTTACGGGTCTCTTTTTCTGGCCCTCAACCAGAACCTGGCCGCCACCCAGGCCCCCCGGGCGGCCTACGTCCGGGAAGCCGCCCGGGTGGAGCAGGAGAAGCGGGCGGCCCTGGCCCGGGAGCTGGCGGCCGCGCATCCCGAGTGGTCCTCGGAGGAGGTCCGCCGGAGGGCTGCGGAGGCTGTCGTCCAGGTGCGGCCCGATGAGGTGCCCACGCGCTTTCCCCTGGTTCCCGTGGTTGTTGCCCTGCTCCTGGCCGGGGGCCTGGCCGCCCTGGCCCGGGAGCCTGTCAGGGCCGGGCCGCCCGGGGAACTCCCGGGACGCGCCGGGACCCTTGGGGCTGTTTTCCTGGCCGCCCTGGTCCTGGCCGCCCTGGCCGCCACGGGCGGGGTCCTGTATCAAGGGTGAGAGCGGGCCGCGCCGCTCTTTTCTCCTGTCACCATGGAGGAGGGAATGGCAATTCGTGCCTTATGCCGTTTCACGAAAAAGGCGGACCATGAACAAGGGGCGATCCTGGGCGAGCAAGGCCCGAAGCAGGTACCCCCCTTTGGCAAAGGGGGGCAGGGGGGATTTTTTCGTGGCCTGTCTATTGGGTAAATGGGCATTATGACCATGACCCGGGCCCATCGGGGGGACGAACCGGCCTCCCTTGGGATTGCCCCCCGGGTTCCGGTGAATAGTTCGAGGAGAATTTTTTTGGTTGCCGTTTTCCGCCCACTTCATTGCCGCATGAGCCCGCACTCATGAAGCCATCCCCATCCCTTCCCCCATCCCTGACCCGCCGGGTCCTCTTCGCCCTGGCGGCCACGGTCCTGGGAACCGTCCTTTTCCTGGCGCTCCTGGAAGGCGGGCTCAGGCTGGCGGACTTCGGCCACCCCTTGGGGTTCATCCTGAAGGAAAAGGGTCCGGACAACGAGGCGGTGTTCACCTCCAACCCCTTTTTCATCGAGAGGTTCCTGCCGGTCAGAATGCCTCCAGGCATGACCCCCAAAGCAGTCCCTTTCCGCCTGGCGAAAAAGGCCCCGGGAACGGTCCGGGTGTTTCTGCTGGGGGGCTCGGCGGCCAATGGCGTGCCGGACCCGGCATTCGGCATGGCCCGGTTCCTGGAAATCCTCTTTTCCCGTCAATATCCCGGAGTCCGTTTCGAGGTGGTGAATGCCGCTGTTCCCACCTTCAACTCCAATGCCCTTCTTCCCATCTCCCGGGCCATTCTCCGGGACCTGGAGCCGGACCTCCTGGTCCTGTACACGGGAAACAACGAGGTCATTTCAGCTTACGGGCTCCGCTCCCCCGTGGGGCACAGCCAGGCCCTGGTGCGCATTCACCAGGTCCTGGTTTCCTCGCGGGTGGGGCAGCTGGTCCAGGCGATGCGCCGGAAGTTTTTCAACCGGAGTCCCGGGAGCCCGGCAGGCCGGCAGGCCTTTGAGGAGGCGCTCCTGTCGGCCGCCAGGCTGTCCTTGTCCGATCCCCGTCTGGAGGCCATCCGCCGCCTGTTTGCCCAAAACCTTGGGGATGTCATCGAGCCCGCCCGGGAAGCGGGGGTGGGGGTGGTCCTGGGTGCGCCGGGCTGCAACCTGGGGGACAACGCGCCCTTTGCCTCGGCCCCCGGGGCCGGGGTTGGCGGGGACTTTATCAAGGCCATGGACCTGGCCATGGAAGAATCGGCCGGTCTTGCGGATCAGGGAGAGACCCGGAAGGCGGCCCTTGTGCTGGAGGCTGCGGTGAAACTGGACCCGGACTTTGCCGAACTCCGCTACCGGTCGGGAAAAAGCTGGGAGCAAGCAGGCGAATACGGCTTGGCCCTGGAGGAATACAAGGCCGCCCGGGACGCCGACGCCCTGCGGAACCGGACAGACAGCGGGATGCTCGTCATCATCCGGAAGGCGGCCGGGCCCGGCGCGGCCCTGGCGGACGCGGAAAGGGCCATGGAGGAGGCCTCCCCCAATGGAATCCCCGGGGACAACCTCTTTTTCGACCACGTACACATGCGGGTTTCGGGCAATTACCTGGCAGCCCGTTCCGTGTTCGAGGCGGCCAGGGACCTGCTGCCCCCGGAGGTTCTGGAAAAGGGGCCCAGGGGCCGGACCGCCACCCTGGAGGAATGCCTGGAGGCTTTGCCCTTCACGGACTGGGACCGGCTGCGGCAGGCCATGACCATGGAAAGAGGCCTGGAGGGCCTGCTGTATCGCCAGGCTTCCGATCACGAAGAGCGCCTGGCCGCCATTCGGTTGGAGGTGCGGGACCTTTCCTTCGCAGCCGAGGCACCGGCCCTGGAGCGGGCCCGGGAGGCCTACGAAAGGGTTTTGGCTTTGGCCGGGCCGGACGCCTCCTGGATGGTCCGGGAGAAGTACGCAAACCTGCTCCTGTATGGTCTGGGGCAGGTGGAAGAGGCCGGGCGTCAGGCCCGGAAGGTCCTGGACGAGGTGGAGAGCCCGGAGAGCCTTTCCATCCTGGCCGTGGTGGAAAACGAGCAGGGCCGTCACCAAGAGGCTGTGGAGATTCTCAGCCGCCTGGCTGAACTGCGCCCCGATGACCTGGCAATCCGTGTCCAACTCCTGGCTTCCCGGGCCGTGGCAACGGAAAAAGCCGGAAGGCGGCTCCTGGAATCCGGGCGGGTGGAGGAGGGCAGGGAGAAGCTCGAGGAAGCGGCCCGTCTCCGGCAAACCCTGGAAGGTTATGGCGTGGTCCTGCCCGGAGGAGGACCATGATGCCCATGCACGGGAAGGCAACCTGGAGCGGCCCGGGTTCGGAGAGGGGGTATCCATGAACCTGAAGGTCCTGGCGGACTGGATCGTGTGGAGGGCGCATCTCCGGCCGTACCGGGCCGGGCACTGGTGGCGATTCAAGATTCCCCCCAGCCTCTGCGCGGCCATGGGGTTTTGGCTATTGCTGGATTTTTCCCCGGGAGGGGGCATGGCTCTGGCGGCGGTTGCCGTGGCCTGCCTGTCCTGCGCGGCGGCCTTTGGCCACGCGGTGAACGAGTGGGCGGACCGGGCCCAAGACGCCCTGGCCGGTCGGCCCAACACGATGGCCCCCCTGGGGCCCGTGGCCCGTTTCCTGTCCCCGGCCGTTCCCTTGGCCGGGGCCTTTGTCCTGGCCCTGGCAGCGTCGGCCGGGCCCCTGGCCGTGGCCCTGCTGGCCCTGGAGTTCGTTCTGGCGGCGGCTTACTCCCTGCCCCCGGTCCGGGCCAAGGAACGGGGGGCCTGGGGGGTGGCTGTGGAAGGGGCCAGCACCCTGGCCGTGCCCGGCCTCTTCATCGCGGCCCTCTTTTTTCGCCACGCCCCGGCCGCGCCCCTTGCCGCCCTGGCTTTCGCCGGAACGTGGACCGTGTTGGGCCTGGCCCTGGGAATCAAGGGAATCCTTTGGCACCAGGACCTGGATCGGGGGGCGGACCGGACGGCCGGGGTCCGCACATACGGCGCGTCCCGCACCCACGAGGAAATCCGCCGCATTCTGATTCGCCGGGTCTATCCCGTGGAAATGGCGGCCCTGGCCATGGTGGTGGTCATCCTCACCCCGGCGGCGCCTCTGGTGGCACTCTTCTATCTTCTTCACGGACTCATGGAGGCTGGAAAGGTCGCCATCGACTGGCGGGTGATGGTGGGAGCGGGGCAGGCACGATACCTGCCCTTCATCAACAACTTTTTCTATGAACTGGCGCTCCCCCTGGCCCTATCCTTTTCCATGGTCCGTGGGCTCTTTTCCCTGCTGTTTCCCGTGGTCCTGATTTTGATTTTCTACCCCAACATACCCCAGCAGGTTTCCGAGTACGTCCGTTTTGACAAGGCTTTCCGGAAGGAAGTGAACCGGATAATCAGGGATTGGCGCGGCTATTAGAGGCGCTGAACCTTTCTGAGCCTTCTTCATCCGGGGCCCGGCTCAGAAGCGGCGGACCCGTGAAAACGGGGTATTCGGGCCGCCACTTCCCTCCACACCTCCCACCCAGGGTCTTCAAAGCCATGGTACACGTGGAGCAGGATGGGACGCAGGGCGCGGCCGGGCTCCCCGGGCGTGGAAAATTCCAGGCCCCCGGCATGGATGAGGTTGGTATCCATGGGGTCGGCGATGAAGTTGTATCGCCGGGGCAGGTATTCCATTTTTTCAAGATGGTGTTTCCCCATGGCCGCGGCCAGAGCACCCTGGTCCCGATCCTCGAAGTAGGGGTCTTGCAAGGCGGCCAGGGAAAAGGCGTGCCAGGTGTCCAGGAAGGTACCTGCACGGTCGCTGAACACGAACACCCCTCCGTTGGGGTGAACCCAGGAACCCTCCGGTTCAGGCACACCGAACTTTTCCCCAAGAGCCTGGGCCAGGTGGCCGCATTGGCAGTCGAAAACCGGGTTTCCCGCCGGATCCAACCATTGACCGGTGCCCGGACCCCTTGCGTAGCCGTGGGCTTTTTCCAGGGCCCGGACAAATTCCCGCCAGCGGAGGTCATCGAAAAGAAGGTTGCCCTCCCAATCGTACCAGCGCCTTTTTTGCCAATCAAAGGTGTACCCGCCGTTTGTCCTGAAAAAGTGATCGAGATCATGGAATTCCCGATCAAACAGGACATTGCCGTCCCGGTCCGAGCAACGGTGGCTCTTCGCATCCCAGTAAAATCCCTCGCGTTCAAAAAGAGTCCTGGGGCTGGGCTTGAACCAATCCGCCACCCGCCCGGCGAGGCTGGGGAGAATCCCTTGAGGCGCGCTTCTTTTTCTCTTCTGGATATTCTGGTTCAGAAGGTCCAGGCGGCTTCGTTTGCGGCTTAGTTCGAGGGTGGAAATGATCTGGTTTTTTTTGAATTCAAGGATGAGCCTTTCCAGGCGGTTTTTCCGATCCGCCAGCACCGGGTCCGCGAGAGGCGGGCCCATGTGTTTTTCCATGAGGCGGTTGAACCGTTCCTCCCGCTCTTCATAGGCCCGGGCGCAACCGCATCGCACGGCCCTGGGAGAAAACATCTCCAGGGTGCAGTGGTCCGGGGCAAAGAGGATGGGCCGGTTTCCCAGGAGTTCGAAAATCTTGTCCGGCCCGGGGCGCACGGCCAGGACGTCCGTGTCCAGGTAGCAGTAGGTGCGTCCGGGGGGCAGGATGCGGTTCAAGCTCGTTTTTAAGAAGATGGCGGCCTGGCGGTGGGTCATTTCCCGGGGCGCGGGCGTGTCCATCACCACGCAGGGCGGGGGTTGGACCTGGTTCCGCGCCCTGTCCGTCACCAGCACAACAGGCAGGCTGGAGTGCTTCTTCAAAAGGGCCAGGGCGATCTCCAGGGACCGGAAATGCTTTTCCCCGCCGCAGGCCACGAACACCCAGGCCCGGTCCCCGATCTCCCGCCGCTCCATTTTTCCGGTCATGCCATCCTCCGGATCTCCTCCACCTTCTTTTCCAGGCGTTTTTCCGATACCGGGACAGCGGTTTTCATTTCCTGGGCGAACAGGGACACCCGGAATTCCTGGATGAGCCAGTGGAGTTCCTCCACGGCCTGCCGGCGGTCTTCGGCACTGTCAGGGGGCAGGGCCAGGGCCAGTTCCCGGAGGGTTTCCTCAAAGGGGCGGACCTTGGCCTCCTTGGCCGCGTCCCGGGCGGGATCCGGCAGGCCCCGCTCGGCCCGAAGCCGGAGGGCCGCCAGATACCGGGCCACATCCCCCAGGCGGCGGTCGGAGTACAGGGAGGGGAAGGAGGGCGGCAAAAGCTCTCCGGCCCGGGCCAGGATTCCCTCCAGGAACTGCCGGGCCGTCGGGTTGGCCTTGCCCCGGAAAAGGGAGGACAGGAGCTCCCGGGTTTTGCCGTACTCGGCCAGGACCCGTTCCACGGCCCCGGCCCGGTCCCGGGCCAGGGAAAAGAGCCTGGGTCCTTCCTCCTCCACCAGGGCCTTGAATTCCTCTTGTGTCCGCACGGGCCGGGACAGGCGCAGGGAAAAGAAAGCCTGGGCCAGTTCCTTTTCCAGCTTGGCCGGGCCCTTGAAAAAGGCCGCCGCCGTCCGGGCCTCGCCGGTGAGGGCGAAGGCCCGGGCGAGCCCGGGCAGTTCCCTTTTCAATGCCACCCGGGCCAGGGCCGCCACTCCGGCCGGGTGGGCCCTGGCTGCCTTGGCCGGATGGGTGAAGAGCTTTACGTCCACGCCTTTTTCCCCGGCCACCAGGGCCGGAAAGGCCCGGGCCGTGCCCAGATCGTCCAGGGCCACGCTGGTGGGGAGATCCCCGAAATCCCATTGGGTGAGGCCGATTTTCTCCCAGGTTTTCCGGGCCTTGTCCA
>JAHJUF010000013.1 GCA_018829095.1 Pseudomonadota bacterium
ACTCTTCCGACCCATAAATAATCCACTATTGCACTAAAATCCGTCCTGCGCAAGCCATGCGGGCCTTTGCCCTGGATTTTCCAGGCTGAACAGGGGGGCTTTTCCAAGAGGAAAGACTATCAACTGAAAAACCGTATACATCAAAAATGGTGGCAGGCCTGGGCATTGTCAATCCGCAGCCCGCCTGATGGCGGTCATGCCCGTGGCCGCGCCATGCTGGCCGGTACACGTCCCTGCCCCGGGGCCTTCATAAACAAGGGGAGAACCGTCGCCGGTTCTCCCCCGGATTTGTATGCCCGACGCCGGGCGGATCGCTTTCCCTTAGCAGCCTGTTGAAAAACAGGCATTGAGCAGGCTGTTCAAAAACGATGAGCTGCAAGTCACCCCACCCGGCCTTTGGCCGTGCGGGGACCCCGATGGCGCGCGAATCCCGAGGAATGAGGCGAACTTTCACCCCAAGGAATCTTCGATTCCTTGGGGACCCCTATACTGTATGCCGCAGTGACGAGGGATGAAGCGCAACGCAGCAGATCGCGTTTTTCGACAGCCTGCTATCGGTTGCGGCGGCGGCGGAGACGATCGATGGAGAGGCGGATGCTCTCCTGCATCCGGCCGATGGCATCGGCCAGGTCTCCGATCTCGTCGTCCGAGTCCACCTGGATCTCGGTGTCCATCTCGCCCACGCTGATGCGGTCTGCGGCATCGGTGAGGGCCCGGATGCGGGAAGTCAGGCGCGCGCCGTAGAAGGCCACGATGAAGGCGATGAGGCCCAGGGTGATGGCCAGGATCACCAGGATGGCGCTCCGGGTGTCGCGGGCCACCTTGCCGGTCCGGGTCTCGAGGCGCTTGACGTCCCGGATGAACTCCTCGGCGGGCATGGAGGCCACCACCACGTAATCCGTGCCCTCCACGGGAGTGGCCACGATGAACCGCTCAAAGCGTTCCCCGGCCTCGGTCCATCCATAGGTGCCCCGGCTGGTGCGGCCGGTTTCGGCAGTCTTGTAGATCTTCTCGTAGGCCGCAAACCCATCCCCGAACCGGGTCTTCATGGCCCCCATGTCCTTGCCCACCACATCCGGGTCCACATGGGCCCAGATGCGCCACACCTTGTCCTGGTCCGGCTTGGCGTACAGGTAGGTATAGCCCGTCATGCCGATCTTCTGGACCGCCACCAGCTTGAAGCCGATGTCCGTGTTGAACCTCTCCTTTTTCAGGAAGGGGTGATCTTCCAGGTACTGTTTTACCTGGAGGGCCACCGAACTGGACGCCCGGGCCAGCATCTCGCCCGAAAGACGGCGGACGATCTGGGAGGACGAGTCCCGGAACACCTCCACCATCTTGTCCATCTGGCGCAGGTAGATAAACCCGGCCAGGACCATGAGCGCGATGGGAATGACTAGGAACAGGATGGCCATCTTGCCCCGGAGGCCCATCATGCGTTTTTTTCCGGCCTTGTCCGCAGCGGATTCGGCCCGGGGGGCCGGGCGGCGCCTGGGAGTCGCAGCCTGGGGGGCATCTCCCTCGGCGGCCGGCGGCGGGGCAAGGGTCTCTTTCGCACCGGGCTTTTCCACCGTTATAGGGCTCTGGCATCCCGTGCAGTTGAAAGTGGTTTCCTCGTCCTGGAGTTTAACCGGGTCGATCTTGTACTGCTTGCCGCACTTCTCACAGGAGACCAGAATCGTTTCGTTCGCCATGGAAAACCCCTTGTGGAAAATGGTGTTCGTTGTCGAGTCCGGAAAAAGCCCTCAAAACCGGAGGCCGCGCCGGAAAGATCCTCCCGGGGGATCAGTACCCCCGCTGGCGAATCTCGGCGGCCATGTTTTGCCGAAACGTGTTTCGCCGGTCATCCCGGGTGATTTCCTGGGAGATGTAGTCCACCAGTTCCGCCGCCTGGTTGCCGGGGAAGATATCCAGGTTCTGGCCCAAATCCGCCGCAGCGTCCTCCATGACCACCTCGGCGATGGGCCCGATGGCCAGGGAGAGCTCCCGGTTCAGCACAGCGAGGAAGTCCTCGTCCAGGATGCGGACCGAAACCTCCACGGACTCGATGACCTTGAGCTGCAGGAGCTTGGCCAGAACCCGGCGCATGACATCAGGCGGAATCTTCGAGCCCTCGGCGATGGCCCCCACGGTCTTTTGACCGTCCAACTCCACCAGAACAGCGATCATCTGGCCGTCAAGGGAATACTCCCCCAGGCCTCCCTTGATGAGCCTCTTGAAAATTCTCCGGGAGAGATCGCCTTTGAGTTCGTCCATTTCCTATCCTCCGGGCCCAGGCCGGGCGGTCGGGCGGTCGGTCGCCCCCAAAGCTGGCGGGCGGCCACCTATTCCTCGATGACCAGGGGCTCCAGGCTCACAGGATTTTCCTCCCGGCTGCGCACCACCTTGGATCCGGGCACCATGTCCACGATCTCGAAAAAGTCCCAGGGCCCCGAGGCCTTCTTGGGGTTTTTGCCCTTGAGGATCACAACCGAGCTGATGGCCTGGTGATCCCAGTCCCGCCACTGCTCCTCGTCCTTGAGCAGGGTGAACTTGCGCCCTTCCAAAGCCAAGATGATGAGGTCGTCGGCGTAGAAATCCTGAGCCTCCATAGCGGCCTGGGCCCACTCGTGGACCGCCACCCAGGCGCAGGCCGCGCCCACTCCCGGCGGCTGGCCGTACTTTTTTTGGAAGGCGTCCACAAAGGTTTTGGAGCCCTTGTATTTCTCCGCCAGGCCCCAGTACCAGATGCTGGTGGTCACCACGTCCTCCAGGACCTCGGCCCCCAGCTGCTTGGCCATGGTAATATCCAGGAACGGCACCACGATCTTCATGTCGTCCTTGAGATCCATTTCCTGGGCCTGCTTCAGGGCCGCAGCCAGGTCCGGGCCGTATTGGAGGAGCACCAGCACATCGGGACCGACATCTTTCGCGGCGTCCAGCTGCCTCTTGAAGTCCAGGGTCCCGGCGTCGGTCCAAAGGGTGCCCAAGGTGTCTGCGCCGGCAAGCTCGGTGATGCGCCGCAGGGAGTCCTCCAGGGAGGCGCCCCAGGTGTCGTCCGCGCCCACGTAAAAGTAGGTGGCGTCCGTCCCGAACTCCCGGATCATGTAGGGCCCCAGGGCCTGACCGGTCATCCAGGCCGACGAAAACCAGCGGAAGGTGTGGCGGCGAGCCGCCTGGACCGTGAAACCGGCCCGGGTCACCATGTGGCCTGTCAGGGAGTTGGAGGGGTCCATGGCCGCCATGAAGAGCACACCCTGCTCCTGGGCCACGCGGCTGGCGGTGACGGCCTCGGGGGTGGTCGCCCCGCCGGAGACCATGGCCGTGTTCATCTCCCAGATCATCTGGTTGGTGTTTTCGCCCGCGAGGTCCCCCCTGGACTGGCTGTCCCGCTTCTCCAGGACAACCTCCCGGCCCAGGACGCCTCCGGCGGCGTTGAGGTCCTCCACGGCCAGTTCAAAACCCCTTTCCTGGTCCTTGCCCTGGTCCTTGTAGGGTCCGGTGAGAGGGAGGTTCACGCCGATGACCACGTGTTCCGCCTCGGCTTGCGCGGGGGATACGTCGGCCAGCTGGCCCATCATGAGAATGGAGAATAGCAGCCCCAACACGGCCAAGCGACTCATGCAGTACCTCCTCGCGGGTCTTCCTGGATGTGATTTTTCGCTCTGTTTCCGCCCGGTTCCAGTTCAACTGGCTTACAAAAAAGCCCGTGGGTTGTCAACAACCGAATTTGCTGTAATTTGGAGCGGATGGACGGGTTCGCCCCCGGCCCCCCCGGGGAAATGACTGGTCCGGCCCCCAAAAGGGGACGCCCCCCGGCGAGCCGCGTCCGCGCCTTATTCCCCTGGCTCCGCCGGGACTTTGACCGCCAGGGCCTGGGCCGATTTCTCCGCCCAGGCCAGGAACCTCTTGACCTGCTCCCGGGCCTTGGGATCCGAACTCTTGCTCAAAAAGGCCCGGGCGTGTTCCTTCATGCCCAGCAGGGCATCGGCGTCGGCGGGCTCCCCCACCCGCCCCATGCCCCGGATCACCACCTGGAGGATGTGGTAGAGCCACATGAGCTGGTCCTCCCGCTCGGCGGAGCCGTAGATGGAGGAGTCCGGGTTGCCGTACTCCCACAGGGCCGAGTACAAAACCGCCCGGGCCACGGGGCCCTCCACCAGGGCCAGGAGGAGATAGATCTCCCGCTCCAGGGTGAGGAGGTAGCCGAGCGGCATGGACTTGTGCCAGGCGTAGGGGTCCAGGGCGGCTTTCAACATCCGGTGGATGGTGCGAACCTTGATGAAGGTCTTTTCCCGCTCCCCCTCCAGGATGCCCCGGACGTGGGCCGCGGCGGCGGCGTCCAGGCCGTCCACCACATGGAGCACCTCCTCGGGGGTCATCTTGGTGTCCTTCAAAAGCTCCTTGTTGAACTTGCGCAACAGCACGTTGGCCAGGATGAGCGCGTTTCGGTCGGCGAAGGTCACGTTCTCGGGATTGGCGAACACCCCGGCCAGCAGGACTTCCAGGGCCCGATTGGGATTTTTCATGCGGTTGATGAGGAGCTGGAGGGAATTCAAGAGGGCCAGGCGGTCCCCCGTATCCATATGCTCCTTCAGGTAGTGCCACAAAAAGCCGAACACATCACGCTCGTGGCGGCAGAAGGCGGGGATATTTTTTTCGAACGCCTCCCGGGCGAAGTGGCCCTCGGCATCGAAGCAGGCCTTCAACAGGCCCACCAGCTCGGCGGCGTTTTCCGCGGAAATGCCGAAGTCCGCAGCCACCACCTCGTAGTCCGCCCGGTCAAACTCTCCCGCCCCGGCCAGAAGGCTTTTCATCTTGCGGTTCACGGCGGCCCGGCGGCGGTAGAAGTGCACCAGATCCATGAGCCGGGCGTCCACGTGGATCCGGATCTCCCGGTCGTCGCTGGACTGGCAGGACAGGATTTCCGTCTCGGGGAAGATCTCCCCCAGGGTGTCATCGGACAACCGGGCCAGGCGGCTTTGCATCATGCGGACCACGGCCTCCATGGTGGCCTCGTCCACGTGGTCGGCCTGACCCACGGACGTATCCCCGCCTGAGGCGGAGATCTCCATGGCGTGGAGCAGGCCCGTCACCAGCCCCAGGCGCTCGCAGACCTCCTCGGCCGGCGCAAGCCCGTAGTCCCCGGCCGTCAGGGCGTCCACGATGCGGCCGGACTTCTGGTTCCACTCCCCGAACTCCCGCCCCACCAGGCGCACCAGCTGGGCCAGGGACTCGTTCACGACCGTTCCGGCATGATCCGTCACCAGCCACTTGAGGTTGTTCACCTCCAGGGGCGGCCGGGAGAGGACCCCCCAGAGCTTCCGGAAGGCGAACACGGCATCGTAGACCCCGGTGTACCGGAGGAGGGGGTCCCGGGCTCCGGCCCGGCGCATCATGGCGTCCACCTGGTTCACCAGGACCTGGGCCGTGCCCCGCTTCAGGTTGTTGGTGGCGGCCAGCAGGGTGAAATTGACATTGGCGCGGCGGGTTTCATCGCTGATGATGACATGGGGCCAGGCCTCGGGGTCCCGGGTCTCCTCGTCGGCGGCCTCGTGGCCCAGAAAGGCGGCCAGGGCCTCCAGGCAGGTGGCGAGCTTCTTTCTCTGGGGCGGGTCCGAGGAACACACGGCGTATACCGTGTTCACCCCGGCCTCGGCCAGCACCCCGCAAGCCTCGGTAAAGGTCTCGTGGAGCAGGTCCCCGGCCCGACCCAGGCGCTGGGCCGCCATGCGCACCCGGGGCGCGTCCAGGATGATGGCTCCGAACAGGACCTCGTAATCCCGGTTCCGGGAGCCCTCGTCCTCCCCGGGGGCCAGGCGGCCCCGGTGGCGGATGAGGACCCGGCCGTCATGGTTGGGCATCTCGTCCAGACGGAACAGGGCTTCGGCCACCCGGGTGGCCCCGGCCGCCTCGGCGTCACCGGCAAGCTCCCGGGAAAAACGCAGGAACCCGGCCAGTTCGTACACCAGGTGCACCAGCTTCTTGCGCCAGGGGTCCAGGCGGCCTTCCTCCTCATGGAGGCTTTCGATCATGCCGCCCGAGGCCTCGGATTCCAGCTTCTCCACGACCCGGGCGTCCCCCAGGTCCGCAAAAACATCATCCAGGTCCCGTTCCCAGGATTCGGGGTTATCCAGGTCCTCGGGCTCGCTCATGGCCATCACCTTTCGGAAACCGCCCTCCCTGGGCTTGCCGTGCTTTTGGGGCCTGGATCGGGGAGCGGAAAATCGCGGGAAACCGACCGTCCCGGGAACACCCGGACACGGTGCAAAGCCGGGGCCCGACCGTACAGTCAACAGATCTCACGGATACGGCTCTGACCCTACCACAGGCGGGCACGAACATGCAACGCGGAGGAGCCTGGACGACTCTGGAAGAGGTTTCCCATGCCTTGGAAATGGGAAACGGGCGGAGGAATCCCCCCCGACCGTTCCCGCCGGCATGGCGGGGGCTGGAAAGCAGCTTCCAGGCGCCAGGGAAGGGCAGGCTCAATCCAGAAGCTCCCGCACGGCGGCGAGTTCCGCCGCGATCTCCTCCAGGGTCACGGGAGTCCGGTCCTCGGCCAGCGACTCCCCGGCCTTCATGCGGCCCAGGTATTCCCGGGCTCCGGGAATGGTGAACTTCCGGTCGTAGAGGAGCTTTTTCAGAAACAGGATGGAATCCAGGTCCGACCGGGTGTAGAGCCTCTGGCCGGTCCGGGTGCGGGTCGGGCGGATGTGGGGAAACTCGCTCTCCCAGAAGCGCAGTACATAAGGCTTGACCCCCGCGGCCCGAGCGGCCTCGCTGATCTTGTAATAGCGCTTCTCAGGCGTGAGGGTGAGTATTTCCGTCATGGCGGCGTCCTCCCCCTGGGACGGGCATGGTCCGCTCCCCCATGGCGCGGAAACGCCCGGCCGCTTTGTGATGTTGGCTTGTGGAATGACTATGGGACTCCGGCTAGGTGCCGGACAAACTCGCGGAAAAGGCCTGGATCAGGTCGCTGTTTACGGCCCCCTGCACCTCGTTGGCCTCGGCGTCCGTGAGGGTCCGGTCGCCGG
>JAHJUF010000097.1 GCA_018829095.1 Pseudomonadota bacterium
CCTCGTTCAGAACCGCCACCTGCCCACCCTGGCCCAAGGCCGTCTGCACCGGCATGGATTCCCCTACCCCCTTTTTTTCGTCCTCCGAATGAAACCGGGCAGCCCCGGCCGCCCATCCCCGGCCTTCCGGCGGAAGGGGGCGGGGCTCCCCGTCCACGGCCCCTTCCCTCTCCGGAACAAAATCATCCGCCCACGGCACCGGCCATCTTGAAGATGGGCAGGTACATGGAGACAACGAGGCCGCCGATGGTGGCGCCCAGAAACACCATCATGAAGGGCTCGATCATGGCGGTGAGATTGTCCACCGCCTGGTCCACCTCCCGGTCGTAGAAGTCCGCGATCTTCTCGAGCATGGCGTCCAGGGCGCCGGTCTGCTCGCCCACGGAGATCATCTGGACCACCATGGAGGGGAACACATTGGTTTCCGCCAGGGGGTCCGACATGGTGCGGCCCTCGGTGATGCCCGCCTTGACCTTGTAGATGGAGCCCTCGATGATCTTGTTTCCGGCGGTCTTGGCCACGATGTCCAGGGAATCCAGAATGGACACGCCCGAGGAAAGCATGGTGCCCATGGTGCGGGTGAACTTGGCCACGGCCACCTTCCGGAGCAGGGGCCCGAACACCGGGGCCTTCAACAGGATGTCGTCCGCAATGTAATGCCCCTTTTCCGTGGCCACGAACTTCCGGAAAGCGTACACGAGGACGATCAAGGCCCCGATCATGTAGTGCACTTTGCTTTTCACGAAGGCGGATATGTTCACCACGATCTGGGTGGGCACGGGCAAGGCGGACCCGAAGTCGGCGAACATGTCCTCGAAAACGGGGATGACGAACACCAGGATGACGCCCACCACCAGAACGGCCACGCAGATCACGATGATGGGGTAGGTCATGGCGCCCTTGACCCGGGCCTTCAGCTCCGCAGCCTTTTCCATGTAGGCGGCCAGACGCTGGAGGATGGTGTCCAGGATACCGCCGATCTCGCCCGCCGCCACCATGTTCACGAAGAGTTCGTCGAACTGCTTGGGATACTTGCGCAGGGTGTCGGCCAGGGTGGAGCCGCCTTCCACGCCGCTCTTGATTTCCTTCAGGATGTTCTTGAAGGTCGCGTTCTCCTGTTGGGTGTGCAGGATGTCCAGGCACTGGATGAGGGGCAGGCCGGCGTCGATCATGGTGGAGAACTGCCGCGCGAACACGATGACGTCCGTCTGCGTCACCTTGGGCTGGAACATGGCGATGTTCGCGAAGATGTCTTTGGGCTTTTTCTTGATCTTGAGGGGTGTGACGCCCAGACGCTTGAGATGGAGTTTTACCGCGTTCTCGTCCGGAGCTTCCAACTCCCCTTTCCGGTTGTCGTTTGCCTTTCCACGGCCTTCCCAGAGATATAACGGCATGAATGACCTCCTGGATTTGGCCGGCTAGGAGGCCGGCGCGTTCAAAGCCCGGTAAAAAACCCCCCGGGCGCGCTCTTCCATGACCACGCTCCCCCCTTCCACCAGGGGGCGCAGGATATCGCGAACCTTTTCGATTTCCATGCCGTGGGCCCGGGCCAGATCCTCGACCGTGGCCGGACGCCGCCGTATAAAGGCAAGGAAACGTTCCCCCTCGCCCCCGCCCGGTCCCGGGACCTTCCCGGCGGGGGGCCCGAGGGTTCTGGCGCAAAGAAGCTCCTGGACCCGGGCCAGGACCCGGGGCTCCGGGACCTCCACCCAGGGCTCGGAGCCCGGCCGGTCCAGGGTGTTTATGACCACCCGGGCGTGGGGAATCCGGGTCAGAACCCTGGCCAGGGCGCAGAGTTCCGCTTCCGTATCGTTCACCCCGGCCACCAGGAAAACCTCCACCCAGAGTTCCCCTTGATACCCGGCCGCAAATTCGGCCAGTCCCCGGATCATCTCTTCCAGGTCCAGAGCCGGATGGGGGCGGTTCACCGTGGAAAACACCCCGGGGGTGGCGGCGTCCAGGGACGCCATGACCACATGGGCCTCGGCCGCGTCCTCCCGCACATCAGGCCGGGAAAAGAGGGTGGCATTGGTAAGGAGAGCCACCTGGTAGGCGGGATGCCTGGCCTTGACGTGGCGGGCCACCTGGCCCAGGCCCTGGTGGAGCGTGGGCTCCCCGGATCCGGAAAAGGTGACGAAATCGAGTTGCGGCCCGGGGGAAAGGAACCGGTCCAGTTCCTCAAGAGCCCCTTTCGTGGGCACGTATTCCCCGCGCTCCAGAGTGAGGCGGGTGGTGGGGCCGCACTCGCAGTACACGCAGTTCAGGGAGCAGGTCTTGTGCCGGACCAGATCCACTCCCAGGGACAACCCCAGCCTTCGGGATGGCACTGGGCCGAAAACGTATTCAAACGTCAAACCGGACCTCGTTGGCGGGAGTTTTTCCTCGTCCTTAGAGAAGATGATAATTAGCACAATCCGTACCGGAAAACAACGGAATAGCCCGGGAGGAAAAATCCCCGGAAATACAGAAGTGTCCCGGGGGAAGGAACCCGGCCGCAGCCGGCCCCGGCGGAGGGCTCGGATGCCGAATTATGAATTTCCCATAAAATATTTTTTGCTGATCGTAATCCATCGCCCTTTCGCCCACAGGATATCTCCGGCACCTTCCTGCAATTCCTCTGTATTGGCTACTGGTTAGATCTCTTTGTTTGCTATTGACTGAGGCCGGGATAGAGGTTGATTGGTTCCCCCTTTTATGACATGAGTGACCCGCGAGAGACAGCCATGGCCGGGCCGATGGGCTCGGGCAAACGGCCTCGCGTGCCCCGAAAGCAAGCGGTATCAGGGGGTTGGCGGCCTCGGCTGCAACACCATCCCCGCCGCTGACGTATCCGGGTAATAAGAAAGGAGACATGGCGGATGAGGAATCAGTATGTCTACTTTTTCGGTGACGGCCAAGCCGAGGGCGGCGCCGATATGAAAGATTTGTTGGGCGGCAAGGGAGCCAACATCGCCGAGATGGTCAGCCTGAAGCTCCCCGTTCCCCCGGGTTTCACCATCACCACCAAGGTGTGCACCGAGTTCAACCGCCGGGGCAAAAAGTATCCCCCCGGGTTGAAGACCCAGGTGGCCGAGGCCATGACCCGGCTGGAAAAGACCTCGCGCAAGAAGTTCGGCAACACCCAAAACCCCCTCCTCGTGTCCGTCCGCTCCGGAGCCCGGGTCAGCATGCCGGGCATGATGGAGACCGTCTTGAACGTGGGCCTCACGAGCAAAACCATCCCCGGCATGATCGCGAAGACCAACAACCCCCGGTTCGTCTGGGACGCCTACCGTCGGCTCATCGGCATGTACGCGGACGTGGTCATGGAAAAAGCGGAAAACGTGGACCACGAGGACGGCGAAGGCATCCGGGACCGCCTGGAAGACCTTCTTAATGAGGTGAAGGAGAAGAACGGCTACGTCAACGACGTGGATCTCACCGCCGGGGACCTGGAGGAACTGTGCGGGAAATCCCGGGCCAAGGTCCGGGAGGTCCTGGGCAAAGATTTCCCCGACGATCCCATGGAGCAGCTTTGGGGCGCCGTCTCCGCCGTCTTCCTTTCCTGGAACGGAAAACGCGCCCTGGCCTACCGGCGCATCGAGAACCTCCCGGATGACTGGGGAACGGCCGTGAACATCATGACCATGGTGTTCGGCAACACCGGGGAACGTTCCGCCACGGGCGTGGCCTTCACCCGGAACCCGGCCACCGGGGCCAAGAAATTTTACGGCGAATGGCTCATCAACGCCCAGGGCGAGGACGTGGTGGCCGGCACCCGCACCCCCTACGCCTTGAACGAGGCTTCCAAGAACTTCGCCAACCGGCACCTGCCCACCCTGGAAAACTCCATGCCCCGCATCTACAAGCAGCTCGTGAAGATCCGTGGGTTCCTGGAAAAACGTTACCTGGAAATGCAGGACATCGAGTTCACCATCGAGGATGGCAAGCTCTACATGCTCCAAACCCGCAAGGGCAAGTGCAACGGTCCGGCCGCCATCAAGATGGCCGTGGACATGGTGCGGGAAAAAGTCATAGACAAAAAAACCGCTGTCATGCGGGTGGGGCCGGAAAAGGTCGAGGAACTCCTCCACCCCATGGTGGACCCCAAGGGCGAGGAGACGGCCGTCAAGCTCTGCAAGGGCCTGCCAGCCGGACCCGGGGGAGGCGTGGGCCGGATCGTCCTCACCGCCGACCGGGCCCTGGAACTGGGAGGAAAAGGAGAAAAGGTCATCCTGGTTCGGGAGGAGACCTCCCCTGAGGATGTCCACGGCATGAAGCCCGCCCAGGCCATCCTCACCTCCAAGGGCGGCATGACCAGCCAC
>JAHJUF010000098.1 GCA_018829095.1 Pseudomonadota bacterium
GGGTCCCCGGCCCCGTGACCACCAGTTCGTGGCCGGGAATCGCCGTGGCTATTCCCACAGAACCCGGGATCCGGAACCCGGGGCCTAGGACGCAGGCCTCACGGTCCACGCAAAATTCAGGATCCATGAAAAAGGGCAGGGGCATGGATGGTCTCCGGGATTTTCCTTTCCCGCCGGGCTGCGCGCCCGGCCCGATAAAGCGCGAAAGGCCTGTTGTGCCTGCTTTCCGCTGTTTTTGCCCCCAACGGGGTCAGTCGGTGAACCGGTCCTCCAGGCGCATGGCCGCCAGCACGGCGGCCGAAGCCAGGGCCCGCACCGGTTCGGGGGGCCAGGGCAGGATCTTCCGGTTCACGAAGAACACGTCCGTGAGATCCGTTTTCCTTTCCTCCACCAGGTCCGCGGCCACGGCGCCGTTCAAGTGGGTGAGGCTCACCCCGTGGCCCATGCACCCCAGGCTGTAGACGATGCGCCCCCCGGCGGCCGTGCCCATGGCCGGGGCCATGTCCAGGGTCACGGACACGGGCCCGCCCCACTGGTGGGTATACCGCACTCCCCGCAGGGAAGGGAAGAGGTCCGAGACATCAGCGGCCAGTCCCTGGAACACGGCCTCGTTCCGGTCGCGGTCCATGTTCCGGCCGTAGGAGAGGGTCACGTCCCGGCCGCCCATGAGAAGCCGATTGTCGGCGGTGAGGCGGTAATAATGCACCAGGTTCCGGGCGTCCTCCACCCCCTGACGGTTCTTCCAGCCTAGGGGGCCGAGGCGGGCCTCGTCCAGGGGTTCGGTGAGAACGATGTGGGTCCAGGCGGGAGTCTGTTTCCGGGCCAGGCCCGGCACCAGGTGGGACCAGGCGTTGGTGGCCAGGACCGCTTTTTTGGCAGACACCGTGCCGCCCGGGGTGGTGACCCGCACCCCTCCGGGGGTGAGTTGGATAGCGGTGGCCGGGGAGTTCTCGAACACGGACACCCCCTGGCCCTGGATCACGTCCCGCCAGGCCCAGGCCAGCTTGGCCGGGTTCAGGATGCCGCAGCGGGGCTCCCACCAGGCCCCGAGGTACTTGTCGGAGTTCACCTGGGCCCGGGTCTGGTCCCGGTCCAGCCACTTGATGCCCGTGATGCCCAGGGAATGGGCCAGCTTCATCTCGTGGAGGATGCGCTTTTCATACCGAGGGGAGGTGGCCACCCGGAGGAAGCCGGGATGCTCGTAGTCGCAGTCCAGGGAAAGCCGGGAAACCAGGTCGGCCAGCAGGTCCACGGCCCGTTCCATATACAGATGGGCCTCCCGGGCCCGGGCCCGGCCGAAGCGCAGGGCCGTGATGCCCATGGTGAGGCCGAAGAGCGTCATGGAAAACCCGCCGTTTCTGCCGCTGGCCCCGAACCCGATGATTTCCCCCTCCACCAGGGCCACGGAAAGGCCCGGACGCATCTGCTTCAGGTGATAGGCCGTGGAAAGGCCCGTGAAGCCGCCTCCCACCACCACCACGTCCACGTCCAGATCCCCGGCCAGCGCCGGCCCCGGGGCATAGTCCCGGGTGGTCATCCAAAAGCTCTTGGGTTCGAATCCCCCCTGGTTCTCCATGTTGCCCCTCCTCACGTTCCCTTGCCCCCGGCCAGCGCCGGGCGGACCGTTTCAAAAAGCCGGGAAAACTCCAGATTACAACAAATGGATTTCATAAATAAAAGGGAAAACAGCCCCCCAAGGCGGCTTTCCCTTTTCCTGCCGTTTTGGCCTGACGAACCCGTCGTCCCGGATCGTCAGGCCAGCCTTTTCACCGGTAGCCGTCCCGCACCAGGAGGTTGGCCATGATGCCCAGGGGCATGAGGGACGACGGATTTTTGGGCATCCTCGCAAACACCCGCGCCATGCGCCCGGGGTTCAGGTAGAACCGGCGGTAGGCCCTCCTGCTCATCCGGTACAGCACCTCGTCCGGCACGGCGGAAAGGTTGGCGTGCATGGAAAAGAAGTTGTAGCTGTCCACCTGCCGGCCCATCTTCTCCGCCATTTCGCCCACCTCCGTGCCCGGGAAGGGGTTCAGGTAAAAAAACATGGCCCCATGGAGCTTGCTTTTGCAAGCGAACTCAATGGTCTGCTCCATTTCCTCGGCGGTCTCGGTGGGGAAGCCCAGGATGAATAACCCGTTGGCGAAAAGCCCCTTTGATACAGCCGCAGAGATCATGTCCCTCACCCGTTCGAGATCGAGCCCCTTCTTGATGATCTTCTGGACCCTGGGAGAACCGCTTTCCACGGCGAACGCCAGGTTGTAGCCCCCTGCGTCCCGCACCAGGTCCAGCATGGGTTCGTCCAAAAGGTCGGACCGCATGCCGTTGAAAAAGGAAAGGACGAGGCCCATGTCCCGGTCCCGTATGGTTTCCAGGATGGTGCGTGCCCGGGCCGGGTCCGCGTTGAAGGTGTCCTCCACCAGGTCCACCTGGCGCATGCCGAATCGTTCCTGGAGATAAGCCAGCTCCTCCACCACCGCCCCGGGGCTCATGGCCCGGAAGGTCTTGCCGAAGACCTTGTGGCAGTAGATGCATCCATAGGGGCATCCCCGGGAGGTCACCACGGGCAGGGCCCGGTAATGTTGCCGGACCCTTATGATGGTGCTGCTGGACAGGGGGCGGAAGTAGGCAAAGGGGTCCAGGAGGTCCCAGGCGGGGCGGATGCGGTCCAGGTCCGTGAGGAACTCCCGGTGCCCCGTGAACCGGGGGACGCCCTGGTCCCGAAAGACGATTCCGGGAATCCGGGAAAGGTCGCCGCCCCCGTCCAGGGCGTCGAAAAGCTCCACGGCCGTGACCTCGCCCTCCCCCACCACGCCAACGTCCACCTCCGGGTCCTCCAGCACCTTTTCCCGGTTGGCCGAAACATAGGGTCCCCCCAGGACCACCCGGAGCCCGGGGACCTCCCGCCTGGCGGCCCGGGCAGCCTCAAGGGCGTTGTCCCGGTCGAAGTCGCTGACGGAAATCCCCAGGACATGGGGGGCGAACTCCCGAATCCGTTGGGCCAGGTTTTCTCCCGAAAGGCGCAGGAGGCGGGCGTCCAGGATCTGGATGGCGTCGTTGCGCGCCTGGCGCAGGGCCTGGGCCACGTACCCCAGGCCCAGGGGAGGCGGGGCGTTGGAGACGGAGGAGTTGGGCCGCAGGAGGAGAACTCGCATGAATCCTGTCCGGTCAAAACCGGCGGAAAAACCAAAACCGGTCGGCAAAAGAGGCCGGGAGGGCGCCTGTCCACAGGGCTCCTCCCGGGCGGGTGCATTTCCTGATTCGGTCCATCTCGGGATGGTGGGGCCGGACCTGGGCGAAGAGCGGAAATCAGCCTAAAACATCCGCCATCCCAACACAAGGCGGGAAAGGGGGGACAACCTATCTTGGGTTCCTACGATTTTTGCGGACATGGGGGCTTTTCACCCGTATTCCAAGAGGAACAAAAAAGATGAGAAGCTGAACATAAAAAGAAATCCCCCTGCCCCCCTTTTTCAAAGGGGGGTTGGCTTGGGCATTTTTCAAAAGGGGGGGGTCGGCTTGGCGTTTTTCCAAGGGAGGACCGGGTTCGGCCCGCTTCCCGGTACGGCCCTGCCTTGGAGGCACGTACGCTTTAGCCGGATGAGCCCTATATGTGGCTGTTCCGGAAGACGTGCTGAAGCGCGAGACCCACGGAAAACAGGGCCGCCGGGGTTTTGGGGATCACCCGGGCCGTGCGCCAGGCCCGCTTGGGGCTGAGGTAGAAACGGCGATAGGCGGTCTTGACCATGCGCTGGAGGTCATGATCCGTGGCGGCGGAGACGTTTTCCCCCGGATAGAAGTACCCTGTTTCCATGGGCCCCAGGTCTTCCCGGCCGGTCATCCTGGCGAGCCGGGTTCCGGCAAAGGGGTTCACGAAAAAGAACAAGGCCGCATGGAGGCGGCTCGCGCAGGCCAGGTCACTGGTTTTCCTCATCTCGTTCACGGTTTCCGTGGGAAAGCCCATCATGAAGAATCCGTGGGTGAGGACGCCCCGCCGGGCTGTGCTGGAAATGATGGCCATGGCCTTTTCCAGGTCCAGGCTCTTTCGGATGAGTTTTTGGAGCCTGGGGGTGGCTGTTTCCACGGCATAGGCCACATGGTAGGTCCCAGCCTGGACAAAGAGGTCCAGGAGGGAGTCGTCCATCCGGTCCGCCCGGAGGCCGTTGGGAAAGGCCAGGTCCAGCCCCGGGGCCTCGTCCCGGATGCCCGTGAGGATTTGCCGGGCCCGTTCGGGGTCGGCGTTAAAGATGTCGTCCGTGAAATCCAGTTCCCGGACGCCGAACCGGTCCCGGAGGTAGAGGACCTCGTCCACCACGGCCCGGGGGCTCTGGGCCCGGAACTTTTTGCCGAAGATGTTGTGGCAGTAGATGCAGCCGTAGGGGCATCCCCGGGAGGTGAACAGGGGAAGGGCCCGGTGGGACCGGCGCAGGCGGTTGATGGCGGTGTGCCTGACGCGGCTCATGTACAGGCGGGGGTCCAAAAGGTCCCAGGCGGGCCGGACCGGGTCCAGGTCCTGGATGAAGGGCCGCTCCCCGGTGAAGACCCCCTCCCCGTTTTCCCGAAAGACCAGGCCCGGCACCCGGGAGAGGTCCCCGCCGCCGTCCAGGGCGTCCAGCAGCTCCACGGCCGTGACCTCGCCCTCCCCCACCACGCCGAAGTCCACGTTGGGGTCGGAAAGAATCCGGGTCCTGTGGGCCGTGACCAGGGGGCCCCCCAGTACCACCCGGGCCGAGGGGGCCTGGGCCTTGGCGATGGCGGCCATTTCCCCCACCCGGACGTTCTCGAAGTCCGTGGCCGTGATGCCCACCACCTGGGGGGCGAAATCCCGGATCCGGGCTGCCAGCCGGGCGTCGGACAGGTGCCGCGCATGGGCGTCCAGGATCAGGACGTCATCGTCCCGGGCCCGGCGCAGGGCCCCGGCCACGAACCCCAGGCCCAGGGGGGGCGGGGTGATGAGCATCCGGGAATTGGGGCGCAACAGGAGGACGCGCATGGAAGGGAAGACTCCAGAACGGGATTGGTCCGGCAAAGGTCCGGCCTGCAAACGATGAACACCATGGCCGGAAGCCACCTTCCGACACGTCACTCTGGAACTTTTTACGGTAGGGCTGTTGGTGAGGATTTTCGGGTCGGGAATGATTGTTTAGAGCTTAACTCCGCCAGGCAAAAAAGAGCAAGGGAGAAATAGGGCTATTTCGTTAAAATAACAGGTTTCGCTGTGGACGGTTTCCAAAAGGATTTCGTCATGAGATGGAGCGAAAAATTCCAGGGGCAGGACGCCGGGGGAAAAGGGCTGCAGGCTTTGCAGGGGCACTTTCCCGGCCCCTTTTTTTCACTGACGCCGCCATGGGATTTTGCAGCCCATGGCAATAGAAATTCTTTTTGGAAACAGACCGGGGAAAAACCAGGATTATAGCAGGCGCAGGTTCCAGTTCACGGTGGTGGTGCGGGAGGGTTGGGGCACGGTCCTGGGCCAGGGTTCGTGGAGGTGGACGAAGAGTTGGTAGCCCGCCCCGGCCAGGGCCTTTTCCTGGCTGGACAGGCGGATGGGCCAACCGGGGAAGACCCAGTAGGTCTCCCCGTGGCGCCGAACCCAGCAGACTTCGCCCTGGGGGCTTTTGAGGGGTTTTTCCAGGGGCACGGAACGGGCCAGGGTCCGGGACAGGCACAGGGGCCAGATGCCCGATATCACGGCCCCCAGGGGCAGGGGGCTCTGGCGGGCCAGGGCCGTGAAGTCGGCCTTGGACAGCTCGGGGCTCACCATGACCCCTGAAAAGCCCCACTCAGCCAGGGTCTGGATGAAAAGTCCGTTGGCCACGTTGCAGAAGGGGCCTGCCCAGACCTCTTCCCGGCCCTCGAGCGGCCCCAGGAGGGCTCTCTGCCAGGGGGCGTTCACCACCCAGCCCCGGGCGCCGGTTTTCCGGGCCGCCTGGATCAGCTCCAGGGTCTCCTCTTCCTCCCCGGGCCAAATCACCGGAGGGAGCCACCACCAGATGGCGTGGGCGGTCTTCTTGGAAATCTGGCGCAGGGCTTCCCCGGACAGCCACACCCCCTGCTCTCCCTCGGCATTCTTGGGAGGCAGGCCCCGCTGGACATGCATGACCCGCACAGGCCCATCGGGGCTTATGGAGCGAACCCGGGGCACCGACGCCTCGGAGGCCGCCACCTCCGGGGTCCCCAGGCTCCGGAGCTGGGCTTCCAGACCGCGGATCTCCTGCATCAGGCCCGGCTCCCGGCGGTCCACCAGAAAGGCCGGGGTGTCGGGCCGGGCGGGCTCCCCCCGGTCCGGAGAGTAGAGCACGGGGCGTCCGGCCGGGGTGGCCCGGTTGACCCGGATCACCTTGTGGCCGGTCTCGTCCTCGTATCCGATGCGCAGCCGGTCCCCGGCCAGAAGGTCCCGGTCCGGGATCACGCTCAGGCGTCCCCCGAGGCGTCCCGTGCGGCCGGAAAGGAGCCCCGAACCCGTCTCCTCGCCGGTGCCCACGGCCGGGTGGGTCTTTTGGGGCAGAAATCCGTAGTGGGTGGTGGGACGGCTCAGGGCGGTCTCCAGAAGCTCCTGGGCCTCCTTGCGGGCCGCCGGGTCCTCGCCATGGTCCCGGAACATCCGGTAGGCCCGGACCACGTGGTGCACGTAGTTGGCGCTCTTCTTCCGCCCCTCGATCTTCCAGGCGGTGATCCGGGGGGTCTGAAGCAGCAGCTTGGAAAGGACATCCAGGGAAAGGTCCAGGCAGGAAAAAGAGCGATTCCGCTGATTGACCAGGGAGTAAGTCCGGCGGCAGGGCTGGACGCACCGCCCCCGGAGCCCGCTCTTGCCCCCCAGGAAGCTGGACCAGTAGCACCGGCCCGAGACCCCGTAGCACAGGGCCCCGTGGACAAAGACCTCCAGGCCCATCTCCGGCGGGCAGGCCTGGGAAAAGGCCCGGACCTCGTCGATGGAAAGCTCCCGGGGCAGGATGACCCGGGACACCCTCAACCGCTGGGCGGCGATGAGCCCCATGGGGAAGCTCACGTTGGCCAGGGTGGACAGGTGCAGTTCGCAGGGCATCCCCACATGGCGGGCCAGCCGGGCCATGGCCGGGTCCTGGATGATGAGGGCGTCGGGTTGGACATAGGTGTTCAGCTTGTCCAGGAGCCGGGCGGCCTGGTTGAGCTCATCGGGCTTCACCAGGACGTTCATGGCTATATACATCCGGGTTCCCCGGTCGGAGGCCAGCCGACGCATGGCGGCGAGTTCCCCCACGGAGAAGTTGTCAGCCTCCATGCGCGCGGAGAAGTGCTTCAGGCCCAGGTAGACCGCGTCCGCGCCGGCCGCCAGGGCGGCCAGGAAGGATTCCCGGTTTCCGGCCGGGGCGAGGATTTCAGGCTTTGGATCCATGAACTGCCCGGTTTTCTCCTATTTCAGGTTCCCGCTCAATGCGAATTTCAGGGCCACCACGCTGTAAGCGGTGGCCAGCTCCGGGATGTTCTCCCAGAAGCGTCCGTTTTCGTTCACCCAGGTCCCGTCCCCCTTCTGGAGGCTGATGAGCTTGGCGGCCAGTTCCTCCCGCCAATTGTGGGACTTGCCCGCGCCGTCCACCAGGGTGTCATCCCCCATGGCGTCCATGCATTTGGAGAAGGTCAGGTAGTAGTAATATAGGCTCACCGTGCCGAAGTTGGGGTTCTCCTCCAGGGTGTAGTTGTTCCGGATCCATTCCCGGACCTTTTTCACCCGGATGTCGTCCCTGGAAACCCGGGCGTAGAGGAGGCTCTTGGCCCCGGCGTAGGTCATGGACCCGTAGGAGTGGCTCCGCTCGGGCTTGTAGGTCCCGGTCTCGTAGATGAACCCGCCGTCGTCCGTGGCGTAGGGCATGTTGTTCACGGCCTTGACGTTCTGGCAGCGGTCCAGGAAGACCAGGGCCTTTTTCCAGTGGAGACCCATCTCCTTCTCCTCCTTTTCCGCCTGGCCGGCGCTGGGGGGAAGGATGGCCGAATAGCGGGCCTCGAAGCCCTCGGCCGCGCGGATGGCCTCCAGGGCCAGCTGGGTGTTGGACAGGTCCGGCCGGTCGTCCCCGCCGTAGCCGATCCCCCCGTAGAAGGGGTGGGCCTCGGCGATGTCCTCGCTCTCATCGAGCTGGAATTCGATGAGGAAGTTCTTGGCGTTGGTGATGATGGAGGCGTAGCCGGGAAGGTCCGCCTCGGTGAAGGCCAGCAGGCAGACCGCCGTCACGTAGTTCCGGTATTCCTTGCGGTAGATGCCGCCGTTCTCCTGGACAAAACCCTTGAGAAAGGCGAATCCCCGGGCCAGCGATTTTTCGGTTTCCGGAGTGGCCTCCACCGGGTCCACCAGCATGGAATAGAGCGCCAGGGCCGTTATGGCCGGGTCGTCCTTCCAGGACCCGTTTTCCATCTGGGACTTCAACAGGAACGCCTGGGCCGTGAAGAGGGCGTGGCGGGCGTTGTTGGCCGTGGAAAGGGTCACCGGGCCGGGCTGCTGGCCGGTGAGCAGTTTGTGGCTCCCGGCCGGGGCGCCGGCAGGGAGGGCCAGGGCGAAAACAAGAACCGCGCAACCGACCTTCAGGAGATTCTTCATGGCTGGCGCCTCCGGAGGACAAGGGTGTACGGAATGTCTGTTTCCAGCTTTTCGCCGGCCTCGTTCATCATGAGGCCGCCGTTGCTCCGGTAGGGGTTTTCCTGGTTGGAAAACAGGTTCAGCACCGAGGCCGGGTCCGGCCAGATGGCCGCGAAATTCCAGATCCAGTCCGGGGCGTAGCGCCCGTCCTTACGGAAGTATCCCCCGGTGAACACCCACACCATGGGGGAGTTTTTGCCCTCCCGGTCCTTGATGAGGGCGTAGGGGTCCACGGTCTTTCCGTCCTTTTGGATTTCGATGGAAAGGAGGCTGTCGGGATGCTCGGCCGCCAGGGCGGCCAGGCCCCCCTCCCCTGCGGCGGCCTTTTGGAAGGCGTCGAAATCCATGGGGGCAAAGCCCAGGAGCAGCAGGGCGAAGTTTAGGTCCGACGGCTTGGTGTCCGCGATCTTGAAGACGGATTCGTAGGTCTTTCCCACATCCCCCACCGCGAAATACTCCAGGACTCCGTGGTCAATGGCCGTGCGGACCGCCAGGCGGATTTCCTTGTTCTTCTTGTCAATGGTGAGGTTGTTGATGGTGATCACTTCCCCGCCGCCCTCCGGGGCCGGGGCTGCGACGGCCGGCGGATTCGGGGCCGGGGCCTCGGGCTTGTCCCCGGCCAGGGCCGACGGGCCGGCCAGCAGGGCCGCCGCCAGGAGGGCTCCCATCAGAAAAACCGTGCCTTTTTTCATGGATTTTCCCTTCATAAGGAACCTGTGTTCTTTCCAGGGGCCAAACCTTCTTGCCAGCGTAATTTGATAGAATAGAACCCCTTGATTGCAGAGGCAAGGGAAAACCGCGTTCCGGAAGGCTCGGGCAGGGGGCGGGGCTCGGGCAACCGCCGGGGAAGGCTCCGTCCAGGTTGCGATCCTTCAGGGAAGTTGAAGCGGCTGCCGGCAAAAACATCCGATTCCGGGGATGTTTTTTGTCTCCTCTTTTCCAAGGGGGGAATCCGGCTTGGGCCGTTTTGCCTGAAGACCCTCATTTTGACAACGGCGGCAATAAGGAAAAACCGCCTCGCCAACTCTTTCGAATGGATGCAATTTGGTATCAGTCCGGGGGCCGGGGCGGGGAAGCCTGCCGGACCGGGCCCAGGGGGCGCAGCCTCTCCAGGGCCTGGAGGACCTTTTCATCCCCGGGGTCCAGGCGGAGGGCCTCCTCCAGATGGCGGGCCGCCTCGTCCGCTCCGCCCTCCCGGGCCAGGAGCAGACCCAGGTCGCGGTGGGCCGCCGCCAGGTCCGGCTCGACCCGCAGGGCCTCCCGAAGGGCCAGGACAGCCCCGTCCCGGTCCCCGGTCCTGGCCAGGGCCACCCCCTCGTTCACCTTGGGCCGCCCGTCCCCCGGGAGGAGCGGCCCGGCCAGCCGGAAGGTCTCCGCCGCTTCCCGCCACATCCCGGCTTGGGCCAGGGCGCTTCCCAGCATGAACAGGCTGTTCCCGTCCGTGGGGTCCATTTGCGCGGCCAGGGTCAGGGGCCCGATGGCGGCCCGGGGGTCTCCCCCCTCAGCCAGGCACCGCCCCAGGGCCTTAAGGATTTCCGGGTCCTCGTGGCCAAGGGCCAGGGCCGCCTGGACCTGAACCTCCGCCCGGCGGCATTCCCCTTTCCGGGCCAGGGCCAGGCCCAGGTCGGCCCGGGCGTGCCTGAGGTCCGGGTCCAGGCGCAACGCCTCCTCCAGTTGGGCGATCCCCTCCCTTTCCCGGTCCAGTTCCAGGAGGGCCGCGCCGTAGACCCGGTGGCCCTCGGCGTATCGGGGAGCCTGGGCCAGGGCCTCCCGGAACCGGGCCAGGGCTTGGGCGGTTTGGCCGTCCTTCAGGAGTTCCACAGCCAGGGAAAGGCGGATCCAGGCGTTGTCCGGCTCCTGGTTCAGGGCGTCCTCCCAAAGGGCCAGGGAGGAGGCGAAATCCCGGTTCCGCAGGTGGGTGACCGTCCCCAGGGCCACGGCGGCCAGGACCAGGGCCAGGATCACCACCCCCCCCGCCCGCCGGGTTTTCGTTTTCGCTTTGGCCCGGAGGGCCAAAGCGAAAACCCGCCCGGCCAGAACCGCCAGCACGGCCAGGGCGGCCAGGGGCAGGTACATGCGGCGCTCGGCCACGGGGCAGAACAGGGGCAGGAAGCTGGATGTGGGGGCCAGGGTGAGGAAAAACCAGCCCGCCACCACCCCCAGGGGCTGCCGCCTGACGATCCAGACCCCGGCCAGGATGAGCAGCCCGCCCACCAGGACCCACGGCCCCAGTTCCAGGAACATCCAGGCGAAATCCCAGGCATGGGGCCCCGGGGGGGCCGGGGCCGCGCTGGCCATGAGCCCCCGGGGGAAAAAGGCCAGGCCCAGGTAGTGGGCCACGGCCCCGGGCTGGGTCAGGGCGTAGGTCAGGGGGGTGAAGGCCTTGCCCGCCGAAAGGGCCGTGCCCACCGTGTGGCCCCGGGCCAGGAGGACTCCCAGGAAGGCCAGGCCGGGGAGGTATCCCAGGAAAAGCCGCCGGTCCCGGGAAAGGGCTTCCCGCCACCCCCCCCGCACCAGGAGGGCGTCAAAAAGGAGCACGGCCGCCGGAGCGGCCACGATGGTTTCCTTGGCCCCCGCCCCCAGGAAAAAGGCCAGGGCGGAAAGGACCCGCCACCGGCCGGGGGTTTTGTCCGTGAAGGATCGAAGAGCCGCGTAGAGGGTGAGGAGGAAGAAAAGCCCCATCATGGAGGCCAGGCGCTGGGTCACGTAGGTGACAGCCTCGGTGTGGAGGGGGTGGACCGCCCAGAGGAGCGTGGAGGCAAAGGCCAGGGGCAAGGCATGGGCCCCGAACCGGCCGGCCAGGCGCGGCAGGAGAAAGCTCCGGCGGAGGATGGCGAAAAGGGTGAGGGCGGCCAGCAGGTGGATGAGGACGTTGGCCGCGTGATAGCTCCAGGCCTGGTCCTTGCTGATGGCCCAGTTCACCGCAAAGCTGAGGTTGGTGACGGGCCGGCCCGCGATGCCGCTTTTCCAGTACCCGGAAAGCACGGCCTGGAGGTCCGTGAGGTCCCGGATGGAGGGGTTGTCCAGGATGTTCTGGACATCATCTAAGACAAAGCCCAGGGAAAAGGAGTTGCTCCAGGCCAGGAGCACGGCCAGGGCGAGGCCGACCGCCGCCGCGAACCGGGCGGCGCGGGGGGATGGGAAGGAAAGGGGATTCAATCGCTCGCCGCCGGTTGGCTTGGCCGGGCCGGCCTCAGGACTCCTCCGCACCGGCCTGGCGGATGACCTCGCTGGGAAAGATTCGCAGCCCGGGCTCGGGGTTTTCGGCGGCCCGGATCATGGCCCGGGCCACCCATTCGGCCTCCACGGTCCGGTACCGGACCGGAATGGCGAAGGAAAAGGCCGAAGCCAGGGCGAGCCCCACAGCCTCGGCCCTTCTTTTCTTGGCGCGATCTCCCGCCAGGAAGGAGGGCCGGAAGATGGAAAGAGACGCAAATCCCATCTTTTCCATGGCTTCCTCCAACTGGCCCTTGACCCGGTTGTAGAAAAACATGGACCGGGCGTTGGCCCCCATGGAGGACACCAGGAGGTAGTGTTGGGCCCCGGCGTCCATGGCGGCGGCGGCGGCCTCCCGGCAGAAGGTGTAGTCCACCTTCCGGAAGGCCTCCCGGCTCCCGGCCGCCGAAAGGGTGGTGCCCAGGGCGCAGAACACCACGTCGGCCGAAGCCAGGTCGCAGTAGGTCTCCGGGCATTCGAAATCCACCAGGTGCTCGGAAACCTTGGGGTGGCGGGCCAGTTCCCCCACGGACCGCCGGGTCAGCACCGTCACCCGGCCGAACCCTTCGGCATCCACGAGTCCCCGGAGAAGATGGCCACCCACCAGCCCGGTGGCCCCCAGAAGCAGGGCGGTCTTTTTTTCCATTTTCATCCAGCCGAAAAGGGCTCGGCGGAGACGTCACTCGGCGTTTAAGGCCTCGTCGTCGATGTCCGCGTTGGTGTAGACTTCCTGGACGTCTTCCGAGTCCTCCAGGGCCTGGAGGAGGCGCACCATCTGGCCGGCCTCCTTTCCCTTCACGTTCTGGGTGGTCTTGGGAATCATGGAAATCCGGGCGCCCTCAAAGGGGATGCCGGCTTTTTCCAGGGCTTCCTTCACCGCCTCGAAATCCTCCAGGGCGGTGATGATCTCGAACACCTCGTCATCATCTTCCAGCACGTCATCAGCGCCGGCCTCCAGGGCGGCCTCCATGAGAGCCTCCCCGGAAATCTTGTCCCGGGGCACGGTCATGTAGCCCCGCTTGTCGAACATCCAGGACACGCTCCCGGCATCTCCCAGGTTGCCCCCGCCCTTGGCAAAGAGGTGACGGACTTCGGCGGCGGCCCGGTTCTTGTTGTCCGTGAGCGCCTCCACCAGGACGGCCGAGCCCCCGGGGCCATATCCCTCGTACAGCAATTCCTCGTAGTTCACGCCCTCCAGCTCGCCCGTGCCCTTCTTGATGGCGCGCTCGATGTTGTCCTTGGGCATGTTTTCGGCCTTGCCCGCCAGGACGGCGGACCGCAGCCGGGGGTTGGCGGACTGGTCACCGCCGCCCATGCGGGCGGCCACGGTGATTTCCTTGATGAGCTTGGAAAATATCTTTCCCCGGCGCGCGTCCGCCGCGCCCTTCTTGTGCTTGATGCTGCTCCATTTATTGTGTCCCGACATCCCCCTGCCTCCTTCTGTTTTGGAAAGACCGATTGGCGCCACCGGGTTCGGCGGCGGCCCGGCACCAGGCGCGGATGATCCCCTTCCGGACGCAAAATGTCAATTATGATGACCCTGCAACAAGTCGTCATCCCGGCGAAGGCCGGGATCCAGGGTCTATGTAACCTATTGAAAAGACTGGACCCAGGCCTTCGCTGGGGTGACGGTTGAGAGTGGTCTCAGGACTTTTTGCATCTCCATCAATTGTAGGCGTTTTTTGACTTCCTGCCAAGGAAGGCGCGGTCGTCAGACCGTTGCGGGCTCCCAGCCGCCTTCGGGCGCGGGTTTGGCTTCCGTGGCGATTATGTAGATTTCCCGGCTGGCGGTCCGGGTGCTTTGGGGCTTGAACAGACGCGTCTTCCCGAACCGGGGCCGGACCCTGGCCATGAATTCCTCGAAGCCATCGCCCTGGAAGATCTTGCACACGAAGGCACCCCCCGGGACCAGGACCCGCCCGGCCAGATCCAGGGCCGCCTCGGCCAGCATGGCGGAGCGCAGGGCGTCCAGATCCCGGTTGCCGCAGGTGTTGGGGGCCATGTCCGAGAGCAGCACGTCAAAGCTCCCGCCCAGTTCCTCGGCCAGCTCCGGGCTGGTCACGTCCCCGGTGATCATCCGGACCCAGGGCATGGCGGAGGTATCCACGGGCTTCAGGTCCACCCCCGTGATTTTCCCCGAGGGCCCCACGGTCTGGGACGCGAACAGAAGCCACGATCCGGGCGAGCACCCCAGGTCCAGGACCTTCTTCCCCGGGGCCAGGATCTTCCAGCGGCGCTGGATCTCCTGGAGTTTGTACACGCTCCGGGCCGGATAGCCCTCTTTCCGGGCCTTTTCCGCGTAGTGGTCCCGCCAGGGATTCCTGGCCTGCCCGGGCTTCCCCTTTGCTTTTTTCCTCGTTGTCATCGCACTCCCATCCAAAAGTCTATCCCAACCCAAACCGGGCATCAAGACCAAATCACGGCTCCCGAAACGCCAAGGTCCTGTTATTGCTGCAAGCTGACAAAAGGTCCCCCAGCGGTCCATCCCGGGCTTTTCTTGACACCGGCCGGGGTCCCGGCCTAACATTCCCGGTTTGCAAGAACCCAATGCCCGGAAAGGAGGAGGCGGCCCGGTCCGCCCAATGCCATGGCCAAAAGGGAGAAAAGGGGGGACAAGGGGCGCATCTCCCGGGACAACATCATGAAGGCCGCCCGGCGGCTGTTTTCCGAGCACCCCTACAACGCCGCCAGCCTGCGGATGATCGGCAAGGAAGGCGGGTTCGAGCACCCCCTCATCCACTACTACTTCCCCACCAAGGCGGCCCTGTTCGAGGCGGTGCTGGCGGACATCGGCATGGAGATCTACAAGGCCAACCTCTCCTGGTTCGAGGGCTTGGTGGGGCTCCCGCCCCTGGAGGCCCTGGAAATCCACATAGACCGCATCCTCAAGTTCAACCGCAAAAGCCCCGAGCCGTTCCGCATCCTCTTTTTGAACATGGCCGAAATCCAGCAGGCCGAGGAAATGCCCGGGTTCGCACTCATCCCCGGGATCATCGCCGGGGTCAAGGCGAATCTGGAAGAACGGTTCACGCTTTCGGCCACGGACGAGGAAGTGGGCATGCTCACCTACGGGTTTTCCGTGGCCCTCATCACCTACCTGGGGGCCAGCTACTGCCACGGCATGGTCCTGGGCATGGACCCGGAAAGCGAAGAGTACTGGAAGTGGGTGAAAAAAAACCTGATCTTCCTTTTCGGCCCCGTCCTGGAGAAAATGAACCTGGGCCCCGCCGCCACGTCGCCCCCCAAATGAACCAGGAGCCCGGCCCGGCCTCTTCTCCCCAAGGAGGACCGCCCATGAGACGCCTTCTCGTCCCGGCCGCCCTGGCGGCGCTTGTCGCCTGTTTTTTTCTCACCGGCTGCGCCCACCACTTCGCCGTGTCCCCCGTGGCCCCCCTGACGGTGATCCGGGGCCAGGGCGGAACGGATGCCCTGGGGGAACGCTTCGCCCCGGCCTTTCTGGTGTACGAGTCCGGCCGGCCGGGAAACCTCATGGGTGAGCCCCGGGCCCGGCTGGCCAGGGACGGCGGCCCGGAGGTGTATGTGGACCCGGAGCGCCCGGTGGTGTATTTCCTCAAGCGGGAGTTTTCCACGGACAAGGGCCGCTACACCAACCTGATCTACCGGGTGCACTTTCCGGAGATCCCCTTTTCCCTGGTGCCCTTCAACCTCACGGCGGGCAAGAACGCCGGGCTACTGGTGGTCATCACCCTGGACGCGGACGAGCGCCCCGTGCTGGTGACCACGGTGCACACCTGCGGGTGCTACAAGGCCTTCACCCCCACGGACCTCCTGCCCGCGGCAAGCCTGCCCGAGGGATGGGAGGCCGTCCCCGCAAAGGTCTATGGCGAGACCCTGCCCCCCATGGCCGGCATGGGGAAGTTTCAGGACCCGGTCCTGGTGGTCCACCTGCGGCCCGGCGTCCACCGGGTCATGGACCTTTCCGTGGCGCCGGAGTCCGGCCTCGCCGCCCTGGCCGGCCCCCCCGTTGCCGCGCCCCTGGTCCCCATGTCCCGCCTGGACCACCTGGCCCTGGACAACGGGGAGACCTCCTTTTTCCACGATTCCGGGATCATGGAAGGTTTTGTGAAGGGTTCGATAAAGCCCTGGGAAACCCTGTTCATGTCCTGGGCGGCCCTGGACCTCTTCGTGGGCACGGACAAACGGTACGCAGACCCCAAGGAAACCGGCAACCCCTTCTACACCAGCCTGAAACCCTGGCGGCGGGAAGATTCGGACATGTGGGACTTCGCAAGGTTTTTGCGCTATTGGGGCTGGAGGCTGTAAGCCGGACTCCTCCCTTTTCCAAAGGGGGGCAGGGGGGAGTCGTTGGAGACGCCGTGCGGCCTGGACCCAATCCCCAACCGTTCATGAAATGAACAGCGGCGGGTCCGGGGAAATTTTCTTGCGGCCTGCTTATTTGGTAAATGGGTATCAGGTGGTCTTTCCGAACCCAAGGATGGAAGCAAAACCATGGCTGATCTCTCCGTAACCCTGGGCCGAATGAGGCTCGCGTCCCCCCTTCTCACGGCCTCGGGCACCTCGGGGCATGGGGGGGAAATGGCGGTCCTCAAGGATTCGGAAGAGATCCTTTCCTGCCTGGGGGCCTTTGTGACCAAGGGCGTGACCCAGGCCCCCCGGGCGGGCAACCCCGGCGTGCGGGTGGCTGAATGCGCCTGCGGCATGCTGAACTCCATCGGCCTCCAGAACAAGGGGGCCGAGGCCTTCGCGGCCACGGAGCTGCCCGGGCTTTTGGCTTTCGGCCTGCCCGTGGTGGTGAACATTTCCGCGGCCACGGTGGAGGAGTTCAAGACCCTGGCGGGTTTCCTTCTTGAAGCGGACAGGGCAAGGATCATAAGCGCCCTGGAGATCAACGTGTCCTGCCCCAACCTGCGCCAGGGCGGGGCGGCCTTCGGCGCGGACCCCGAGGCCGTGGGGGCCGTGGTCCGGGCGGTGCGGTCGGCCGTGGGCCCGGACATGACGCTCATCACCAAGCTCTCCCCCAACGTCACGGACATCACCGCACCGGCGGCCGCCGCCGTGGAGGCGGGCACGGACGTCCTGTCCATGATCAACACCTTAAGGGGCATGGCCGTGGACGTGGAAACCGGCCGCCCGGTCCTGGGCAACCGCATCGGCGGGCTGTCGGGCCCGGCCATCCGGCCCGTGGGGGTCTACATGGTGTGGGCCTGCTTTTCCGGCCTGGAAGCCTGCCGCACGGGCCGGGTGCCCATCATCGGCATCGGAGGAATATCCTCCTGGTCCGACGCCATGGAATACGTGCTGGCCGGAGCCTCGGCCGTGGGCATCGGCACGGCCTGGTTCCTGCGGCCCACGGTCTTCGCGGACATCCACCAGGGCATCACGGACTACGTGAACCGCCGGGGCGTCCCCTTCCGGGACCTGGTGGGCCTGGCCCACCGGGATGCCGGGGCCTCCTTCCCCTCCTGCTGAACCCGCCCGCCATCCTTTGAGTCAGCCGCCCCCTTTCCCCGGGCCGCCCCTCCCTCTCCCAAGCCGGAGACACCCCCCTTTCCCAAAGGGGGGCAGGGGGGATTCGCGGCAGGCGGCAAAGCGCCGCCGGAAAGCTCCACGGGCACGCCGGGCTCAGGCCTGTCCCGCAAAAAAGGGGAGGCCGCCCATGCCGGGAGGCCTCCCCTTTTTGTCTGGCTTCCGCCTGAAACGGGCCGTTAGAGGTCCCCCGCCGCCGGACGGTTCCACGTTGTCCATGCGGCCCGGGCGTAGCTTTTCGACTTTTTGCGAGGCCATCAACCATGGATGCTGAAAACGCCGGAAAAACTTAGGAGCCCAAAAACCTCCCCAGTTCCCGGGCGAATTTGACCGGCTCGTTGAAAGGGATGGCGTGGCCGCTTTTGTGGAAGCGCACCAGCCGGGCCGACGGCGCGTGGTCGCTGATGTAGAACTGACCCTGGCAGGGGTACATCTCCGAGGAAACAGCCGCCATGACCGTGATGGGAGGAGAAAAACCCGGGACGTGGGGCCGCATGTCGTAGTCCTGGCTGAGGTAGGCCTCGATGATCGCCATGTAGGCGCGCCAGTTGTCCGCCGGGAGGATGCGCACGGCCAGGGGCTCCACGCCGAAGGCCAGGCGGGCCAGGGTTTTCTGGTAGGGGCGGTACAGGGCCGTGGCCACGAACTGGCCCATGACCCGGCCCACTTTCCTGCGGAACGCCTTGGGCGCGTCCCCGAAGCCCACCTCCGGCCCGAAGGTCCGGGCTTCGGCCAAAAGCCTTCTCACCGGCTCCAGACGGGCCTCCTGGTCCGGTCCGAAAAGCCCGTGGGGCCAGTCCGCGTCGTTCATGGCCTGGGGCGACTGGTCGATGAGAAGGCATTTTTCCACCGGCGCGTCCGGGTGCCTCCCCAGGTGGTGCATGCAGGTGTAGGCCCCCATGGAGATGCCCCCCAGGGTGAACTCGTCAAGTCCCAGGTCCCGGACGATGTCCGTCACGTCCTGGGAATAGTTGGTGAGGACGCACTCCTGGTTGAACCGGGTGCGGTGGGACCGCCCGAAACCCCGGAAATCCGGCATGATGAAGCGGTGGGTCCTCGAATAGGGCCAGATGAAAGGCAGCCAGTGGGCCGAATGCATGGCAAACCCATGCAGCAGCACCACCGGCTTCCCCTGGCCCATGATCCGCACAAAAACCCGCCCGCCGTCCCGCATGGTGAGATAAGGCATGAAAAACTCCTGGGATGGTGAAGCCCGCAGCAGGAAGAAAAGGGCGGCCCCGGCGTCGCGTTGCCGGGGCCGCCCCTGGATTGACGGATCAACCAAAGACGATCAGTCGTCCTTCCGGTACATGGTCACCACGCAGGCGCCGCCCAGGCCGATGTTGTGCTGGAGGCCGACCCTGGCGCCCTCCACCTGGCGCACGCCGCACTGGTTCCGGAGCTGCCAGGTCAGCTCGGCGCACTGGGCCAGGCCCGTGGCGCCCAGGGGGTGGCCCTTGGACAGGAGGCCGCCCGACGGGTTGGTGACGTATTTGCCGCCGTAGGTGTTGTCCCCGTCCTCGATGAATTTCTCGGCGGTGCCCTCGGGCGTGAGCCCCAGGCCCTCGTAGGTGATGAGCTCATTGGCGGTGAAGCAGTCGTGGAGCTCCACCACGTCCACGTCCTCGGGGCCCAGGCCTGCCTGCTCGTAGACGTCTTTCGCCGCGGCGGCGGTCATGTCGTAGCCCACGATGGCCATGGGGCTCTTTCCGCCGAAGGTGCTGGAAAAATCCGAGTTCATGGACTGGCCCGCGATGTACACGGGGGTGGGGATGTTGTGCTTCTTGGCGAACTCGTCCGAGCACACGATGGCGGCGGCGGCCCCGCAAGTGGGGGGGCAGCACTGGTAGCGCGTCAAGGGCCCGTACTGGTGCGGCGCGGCCATGACCTCCTCCAGGGAGAGGAGGTCCCGGAAGACGGCCCGCTCGTTGTGCTGGGCGTGCTTGCGGGCCTTGACGGAGATCTTGCCGAACACCTCGTCCTTGATGCCGTACTTCTGCTGGTACTCCACCCCCGCCCCACCGAAGAGCATGGCCGCCGGGGCCGAACCCGCCTTGGGGGGCTGGAACTCGAAGAGCTTCTCGAAAAAGATCTGCATGGGAAAGGGCCGGTCCGGGAAGACCAGGCCCAGGGCGCCGGGGGTCATCTGCTCGAAACCCAGGGCCAGTACGCAGTCCGCGATGCCGTAGGCCACGGCCTGGCGGGCCAGGAACAGGGCGTTGCTGCCCGTGGAGCAGTTGTTGTTTACGTTGAAGATGGGGATGCCGGTCATGCCGAATTCGTAGAGTACCTTCTCCCCGGCGCAGCTGTCCGCGTACACCCATCCCGTGTAGGCCTGCTGGATGTCCGAGTATTCCACGCCCGCGTCCTTGAGCGCGTCCGTCACAGCCTCCTTGCCCATGACCGTGTAGGGAATCTGGGCCTTGGGGGTGGTGAATTTCGTCATGCCGACACCGATGACATTGACTCTCCTCATGTTCCAGCGTCCTTTCATTCAGAAGGGCAAATGGATCATCCCGGGCGAGCCTCCGTCCCGGATTCCCTGGCGGAAACCGCCTGATTCCCGGCCGGCTGTCAGGCGGCGTTCATGATGCAACAGGATGTTCTGGATGTGCGGGTATGGCAGGGCCCACGCTCATGCGCGGCCGGGAGGGGGATTGTCAACCAAGCGGGCCCGGTTGTCAATGCTTCGCCAACGTGCGGATTTCCGGGGCAGCGGCCTTCCCGGACCATCCGGCAGGCAGGCCCGGGCCGTGCTCCTTTGGGAGAGGGATATTCCTGCGTTTCAACGGTGGATTCCGGTTTTGGGAACCGCCGGCGGGGTGCCGTCAGTGCAGGAACCGCACCTGGGAAAAGGGGCAGGAGGAGAAGTCGTGGACCACGTGGCCCTGGGAGACCTTGCCCGCGCCGCACTGGAACGCGCCCCCGCAGTCCACGATGGACCTGGGGCCCTCGCCTCCGTCCGGTGCCCGCTCAAAGGACCTCTTCAGGCGGATTTCCGTGTCTATGACCGGGCACTGCACGTACTTGAACTCCACCAGCCGCATGGCATCCTCCCGGCCGGGAAACACCGGCCTTTTTATATAAATCAGCATTTCCGGACTCTTGTCAATGACGGCAGCGGCTCGGCCAGGCTCTGAAGCAGAGAAATTACCGGGAATGATTACTATTTTATCTCCCTCGAGGGAAGAAGCCCCCGTCCCATTCCGGGCTTTTCCGAACGGGAATAATGATGACCCTGCAACAAGTCGTCATCCCGGCGAAGGCCGGGATCCAGGGTCTTTGTAACCTATTGAAAAGACTGCTCCACGGCCTTCGCCGGGGTGACGGTTGAAAGTGGTTTCAGGACTTGTTGCAGGGTCATCATAATAACCTTAAAAGGGAAAATTGCCCCTTAGCGGCCTGCCACCGTTCGGCCCGCCCCGGGTGTTCATGAGGGTCAGGCCATGACCGGGGGCCGCCCGGCGGTCCTGGCGCTCCGCCGGGCGGAAGGGGTTGACGTCCACCCCTTCATCGGCGATAGTAACCTCGCCGCCGAAGGGGTGGACAGGATTTGCCGGAAGGCGCGAGACGAAGAGTGCCTTTTTTCCGCCCCACCGGTCCCCCGGGGGTTCGGTAAGCGGACGTGTGGTCCTGTTGTTTAGGGACCCCGTTCCCAGCCGCAGGCTTATGCGTTCCCCGGACCTTCCGGTGCTGGAGGAGGCCCCCTGCGGCCTCGCCGGAAAACTTGGCCCTTGCACAACGCCTCAGGCTGCATTATGACCAATCCGGTTTTCCCCGGCCGGACAGCTGCCGATAAGAGGAGGGAAACCTCCACGCGGCCCGGCGGTGAAACAAGCGAACATGCTGATTATAGAGGCCGGCATCCGGCCCGGGCGGCTGCGATTCGCCCATGTGACGGCAAACATGGGCGCGGAATTTTCCCGCATCGCCCTGGAAATGGCCGACCAGCTCGAAGAGCTGACAGAGGGCTCACGCCCGCGGGCGTCTCGCCCGTCGAGAGGAGGTTGAAAAAAGGCTATGGCGGAAGAGGTCATCAAACTAGGCAAAAAGAAAAAGAGCACGTTAAAGGACGAGTTCGCCAAGATCATCCCCAACGGGGGAAATCTCGATCTCTGCCTCACGTGCGGCGCCTGCTCCTCGGGCTGCCCGGCCACCGGGCTCCATGACATGGACCCAAGGAAGCTTTTGCGCATGGCGGCCCTGGGCATGGACGAGGAACTGGCGAAGAGCGAATGGGTGTGGATGTGCAGCATGTGTCAGCGCTGCATCTACGTCTGCCCCATGAAGATCGACATCCCCCAGCTCGTCTTCAACCTGCGGCGCAACTGGCCCCGCGAGGAACGCCCCAAGGGCATCGTGGGCTCCTGCGACATGGCCCTGCGTTCCGACACCTGCTCGGCCATGGGCGCCACGGAGGAGGACTTCCAGTTCGTGGTGGAGGACGTGCTGGCCGAAGTCCAGGAAATCCAGCTGCCCTTCAAGGACATGAAAGCCCCCATCAACAAACAGGGAGCCAAGTACTTCCTGAACCAGAACTCCCGGGAGCCTGTCACCGAGCCCGACGAAATGGTGCCCCTGTGGAAGATCCTGCACCTCGTGGGCGCGGACTGGACCTACGGGACCAAGGGCTGGGCCGCCGAGAACTACTGCATGTTCATGGCGGACACCGACTCCTGGAAGCATATCGTGGAAGTCAAAGCGAAAGCCGTGGACGACCTGGGGTGTAAATACTGGTTGAACACCGAATGAGGTCACGAACTCTTCGCAGTCCGGGCCGGACTGCAAAAGTTCAAGATTGAGCACAAGTTCGAGATCATCACCATCATCCAGCTCTACGCCAAGTGGATCCGCGAGGGCAGGCTGAAGGTCTCCAGCGACTGGAACAAAGACCTGGGCATCAAGTTCACGGTCCAGGACCCCTGCCAGCTCGTGCGGAAGACCCTCGGCGACCCCGTGGCCGAGGAAATGCGGTACGTGGTCAAGGCCGTGGTGGGCGAGGAAAACTTCATCGACATGACGCCCAACCGGTCCAACAACTTCTGCTGCGGGGGCGGCGGCGGATTCCTCCAGACGCCCTTCGTCGAGGAGCGCCGGACCTACGGCACGATGAAGCTCAACCAGATCTTGAACACGGGCGCCACTTATTGCATCGCGCCCTGCCACAACTGCCACGCCCAGATCCACGATCTGTCCGAGCATTTTGAGGGCGGATTCCACACGGTGCACCTGTGGACCCTCATCGCCCTGTCCCTGGGCATCCTGGGAGAGAACGAACGCACCTACCTGGGTCCCGAGCTTCAGGGAGTGATGATTCCGGAGTGGGAGCAGGAATAATTCCCCTTCGGAAGTGACGGAAAACCAGGCGCCCCGGCATCATCCGCCGGGGCGCCTTTCTTTTCGCGGGAGGCACGCCGGGAAATGACCAGGCGCAGGGGAAAAGCCCGGGCGGATTCCGGGGCCCAGGCCGACCAAAAGCAGGGCCTGGCCATCCTCCTTTCCCTGGCAGTGACCATCCTGGTCCTTTCGCTGCCATTTCTCCACAGGCTCCAGCCCCTGTGGTTCCCCAGGGGATTTCTGCCCAACTACATCCTGGCCCTGGTGGTGGTGTGGGCCATCCTTCTGGTGGCGGTCCTGGCCCAGGCCGTGTGGATCGTCATCCGGCGGTATGTCCGGGAAAAAAAGGGCGTGGGGATGAGCATCTGGCCCGTGTCCTTCATGCTGTCCATGCTGGTGCTCACGCCTATTTCCCTCAAGGCCCATGCCCTCCTCGTTCAGGCGGGCCTCCCCACCGGCTCCCATCTCCGGCCCTTTGATCCGGCCGCCTGGCGCTCCGAGGCATCCACCGCCTTTGACCAGGAGATCAGCCCCCGGGAGCAGATGCTGAAGGATTTGGCCACCAACGTGCTCCCGGGAAAAGGGAAAGGGGAGATCGAGGGTCTGCTGGGCCCCTCCCTGGAGACGGAATACTGGGGCGGGACGGAACAGGCCGACCTCAAGTACTTCATGGGCCAGGAAAGGGACCGTTTCATCAGCATCGATTCTGAATGGCTCTTGATATGGCTGGATGAAAGTGGAAATTTCCAACGCTATAAAATCGTCAATGATTGAAACCCGAGACTTGGAAAGCAGGTGAATGTTGGACGAACTCTTCTACCGCATCTTTGAAAGCCTGCCCCGCCAGGGGCCCGGGGACCCGGGCTCCACCCGCCGGGCCCTCTCGCTTTTGCCCGGCCTTGCCGATGACCTGGCCATCCTGGACCTGGGCTGCGGTTCCGGGGCCCAGACCCTGGATCTCGCTTGGGTGACCCGGGGGACCATCCTGGCCGTGGACAACCACCAGCCTTTCCTGGACATGCTGGCGGCCCGGATGGCGGTGGAGGGGCTTGCCGGCCGGGTGAAGGTCATGAACGCGGACCTCGGACAGCTGAACCTGCCGTCCCGGAGCTTCGACCTGGTGTGGTGCGAGGGCGCGGCCTTCGTCCTGGGCTTCGCCGAGAGCATCTCGTCCTGGAAGGGCTTCCTAAAGCCCGGGGGCTGCATGGCCATGTCCGAGCTCGCCTGGCTCACGGACACCCCTCCCCAGGAGGCACGGGACTACATGGACCAGGTCTACCCGGCCATCACCGGCATGGAGGGGAACCTGGAGATCATCCGCTCCCTGGGCGGGGAGGACCTGGGCCACTTCGTGCTGCCCGAGGCCGCCTGGTGGGACGCCTACTACACGCCCATGGAGATGCGTCTGTCCGCCTTCGCGGAAAAGTACCGGGACGACGGGAAGGCCATGGAGCTCATCCGGCACCTGCAGCAGGAAATCGAGATGTACCGCAAGTACCCGGACGCCTATGGCTACGTGTTCTACGTGGCCCAGTTCGCCTGACGCCGGACAACCGGCGATAGCCGCTTCAAGGCCCAAGTTTCCTGAAAAGCAAAAGGGGCCGCCCAGGGATTCCCCCGGGCGGCCCCTTTTGCTTTTTTTCTCCTGCCCTATCCCATGACCTTTTTCACCTCTTCCGGCACATCCTTCTCGAACGGCTTGAAGTTCCTGCGGAAGTCGTCGGCGAGCTTGTGGGCCCGCTGATCGTATTCAGCCGGGTCCGAGGCCATGTTCCGGGGGTTCAGGATCTCCGGGGGCACGCCGGGGCACTGGGTGGGCATTTCCAGGCCGAAGACCGGGTCCTTTTCAAAGGGCACGTTGTCCAGGGCGCCGGTCAACGCCGCCTTGACCATGGCCCGGGAGTAGCGGATGGACATGCGCCCCACCCGTCCCGCCGGATCCCCGGCCCAGCCGGTGTTGATGAGCCAGCAGGTGACCTGGTGCTTCTGGATGCGTTCCCGGAGAAGTTCGGCGTACACAGGGGGCGGCAACGCCATGAACGGCGCGCCGAAGCAGGTGGAGAACGTGGCCGTGGGCTTGGTGACCCCGGCCTCGGTGCCGGCCACCTTGGCCGTGTAGCCCGTGAGGAAATGGTATTCGGCCTGGGCCGGGGAAAGCCGGGCGATGGGGGGCATGACCCCAAAGGCGTCGCAGGTGAGCATGACGACGTTTTTGGGGTGGCCGCACACGCCGGAACGCAGGGCGGACGGGATGTGGCTGATGGGGTAGGCCGCCCGGGTGTTCTCCGTGAGGGAGTCGTCATTCAAATCCACCCGCCGGGTCTGCTGGTCGATGCCCACGTTTTCCAGGACGGTGCCGAAGCGCCGGGTGGTCTCGTAGATCTCCGGCTCGGCCTCTGGGGACAGGCGGATGACCTTGGCGTAGCAGCCGCCCTCGAAGTTGAAGATCCCCTTTTTGCACCAGCCGTGCTCATCGTCCCCCACGAGCTTGCGCTCCGGGTCGGCGGAAAGGCTGGTCTTGCCTGTTCCCGAAAGCCCGAAGAACAGGGCGCTGTCGCCGTCGGCCCCCACGTTGGCCGAGCAGTGCATGGACAGGACCCGCTCCTGGGGCAGGAGATAGTTCATGATGGTGAACACGCTCTTCTTGATCTCCCCGCCGTAGTGGGTGCCGCCGATGAGCACGAGCTTTTTGCCGATGTTCACGATGATGAACGCCTCGGAATGGGTGCCGTCCATCTCGGGCAGGGCCTGGAACCGGGGAACGTTCAGGATGGTGAACTCGGGAACGTGGGATTCCAGGTCCTCCGCGCTCTTGATCTGGACGAACATGTTCCGGGCGAACAGGCTGTGCCAGGCCGTCTCGGTGATGACCCGGATGGGCCGCCGGAAGTCGCGGTCCGCGCCGGCGTAACAGTCCTGGATAAAGAGGTCCTTGCCCTGGACATAGGCCAGCATCCGGTGAAAGAGTATGTTGAACTTCTCCTCGCTCATCTCCTTGTTCACCTCGCCCCACCACAGCTTGTCCTGGGACGAGGGTTCCCGGACAAAAAATTTGTCCTTGGGCAACCGCCCGGTGTGGTGGCCCGTGCGCACCACCATGGGCCCCAGGTGGGAGATGATCCCCTCCCGGCGGCGCACGGCTTCCTCGTAAAGCCCGGGGGTGGTGAGGTTCCAGTTCACCTGGCCCAGGTTCTTCAATCCCAGGTCCGAAAGCTCCTTCTGCCTTTTTTCATCCAGGGTCATTGCGGTCTCCTTGAAGTCTTGGCGGGCTGTCCAAAGCCTGTTTTTCGATACGTTGATATCTCATCCATGCCCGGTGAGTGGAAATAGTCTGTCATACCAACTTACCAAATAAGTGCCACCAGAAAATCTCCCCTGGCCCCACTTTTTCAAAGGGGGGAACCCGCTTCGATCCCTGCCCGCCCAAAACCGGCCTTTTTGCCGGGCCTGCCTATTTCTTGAAACGGTATCAGGCTTCCGGCAGGGGGGCCGGGGCGGGGAGCACCACCTCTTCAAGCGACCGCTTGGGCACATGGTGGACCCCGGCGTCGTCGCGCCAGTAACGGATGTCGCCATCGGCCCCCATGGGCTCGAGGACCACCTCCTCAAGCGGCCAGCCCAGGGCCAGGACCAGGAGCACATTGAGGTGGTCCGGAAGGGAAAAGGCTTTTGCCAGACCCTTGGCGTTCACCGCGCCGATCATCGCCCCGGCGAGGCCCTTTTCCCGGGCCCCCAGGAGGATGGTCTGGGCCGCGATGCCGTGGTCGCAGCCGGGGTTGGCCGAGATGGAGGTGTCGCAAAGGATCACGATGTAGGCTGCCGGACGCTCCCCCTCGGCCGGGCCCTTCCAGCCCGAGAGGTACGCTGCCCACCCCAGGAGGGGGAACATGCGGACGCAGTCGGCTTCCTCGTGCACCAGGAGGTACTTCAGGGGCTGGAGGTTCCCCGCCGAGGCGGTCACCCGGGCGAGGTCCGCCAGGGCCATGAGGTCGTCCCGGGAAATCCTCCCGGACTCCACGAAGCGGCGGCAGGTGCGGTTGGCGTAAGCCAGATCCCGGATCATGGGGAGCTCCTTGTCTTGGGGCAGGGTTGGGGGTTGGCAGGAAAATTCGTATCGGATGTGACATTATAACCATGCTGAAAAGGTTTGCAA